>NZ_QKTC01000012.1:0-143604 GCF_003234435.1 Curtobacterium sp. MCLR17_044
TGTATAAGAGACAGGCACGTGCGCTCCCCGACCCCCGCCGGACCTGGCGGATCCTCGACGACCGCAGGCTCCCCGCACTCGAGCCGTTCGCCGCCGACGTCCGCCGCCACGGAGCGGTGACGGTCCGCGAGACGGTGTGGGACTCCGACGACCGGGTGCTCGCCGCAGAGGGCGTCGTGCTCACACGCTTGCCGGACGGCGACTGGACGATCGACCGGGGCGGGCACGGGACCGGCCCGGAACCGCTCGGGGGCGTGTCCGACGATCCCCCACGGGACGCCGTCGAGGTGTTCCTGCGTGGTCGTCCACTGCGGACCGTCCTGGTCCGTGACACCACCACGACGCTCGTGACCCTCCGTGGCAGGGACGGCCGGGTGCGGGCCGAGGTCGCCGACGTGCGCGTGGACGACGGCGACCCGGACACCACCGTGCTGCGATCGTCGCGGTGGTGGGCGCTGACGGACGACGGACGCGACGGTGCCACGGCACGAGCGGCCGAACGAGCGCTGCACGACGCGGCGACCGATCCGGTGGACGTTTCGTCGGTGCCGCTCCCCCGGGGCCCGGAGCCGGTGCCGGAGCGCCGACGCGGCCGGGCGAAGCGCCCCCGGCCGGACACCGCCGCGGGGTTCGTCCTGCGGGTGCTCGATGCCCTGCGGCGCGACCTGGTCGCGGCGGACCCCCGGGTACGGGCCGACGAGTCCGAGGCCGTGCACGACCTGCGGAAGGTGCTGCGCCGCCTGCGGAGCGTGCTCGCGGCGTTCCGCGGCGCGCTCGACCGCCAGGCGACCGAAGACCTCCGTGCCGCCCTTGCCGAGACCGGACGGATCGCCGGGACCGCTCGCGATGCCGAGGTGCTGCACGCCGGCCTGTCCCGGTCGGCGGCACACGCCCCCGACGGGTACGTGGACGCCGAGACCCTCGACCGCATCGCTTCGGAGACCGCGGAACGTCGCAGCGTCGCCGCGTCCGAACTCCGGCGAGCGCTGCGCTCCGACGCCTGGTTCCGGACACTCGATGCCCTCGACGACCTGCTGCTCCGGGCACCGGCCGGCCCGCACGCGGACGACGACGCGGCCACGTTCGCCGCCCGGCGCATCCGGCACGAGCGGGCACGCGTCGGTCGGCTGCTGGGTGATCCGAGCGATGACCTCGACACCCTGCACGAGGTCCGGAAGGCCGCGTGCCGGTTGCGCTATGCCCTGCAGGCGGCCGGTGACGTGCCCGACGTCGGGAAGCGCCGGCTCGGTCGACTGCGACGGGTGCAGGAGACCCTCGGCGAGACGCTCGACGCCGCACACGCAGCCGATGCGTACCGACGGCTGGCAGCCGTGGCAGCGCAGCACGGCGAGGACACGTTCGGGTACGGCGTCCTGGCGACGACCGAGCAGGCGGCCAGCACACAGGGCCTGCACCGATCGCGGAAGCTGCTCGCGCGGCTCTGACCGGGTGCGAGAATCGGGCCGTGCCGCACTACTTCGAGGACCTCGCTGCCGGACAGACCTTCACCACGCCGGGGCGCACCATCACCGAGGCGGACGTGGTGTCGTTCGCCTCGTGGACGAACGACAACAACCAGGTGCACACGGACGTCGAGTTCGCGGGGAAGACCCGGTACGGCCAGCGGATCGTGCACGGGCTGCTCGGTACCTCGCTGTGCCTCGGGCTCATCGCGCGCACGGGCGTCTTCGAGGGGTCCGCGGTGGCACTGCTCGGGATCGACCAGTGGCGGTTCACCGAGCCCGTGTTCATCGGCGACACCGTGACCTGCACCGTCGAGGTCCTCGGCACCCGGCTGACGAGCTCGGGGACGACCGGGATCGTCGAACGGGCGGTGGCCCTGCAGAACCAGCACGGCGTGGTCGTCCAGCAGGGGCGGATGGACGTCATGGTGCTCACCCGCGACGCCGCGATCGGCTGAGCGACCGCTCGACGAGCGCCCCGCGGAACCTGCTCCACGCAATCCCGGCTCCCTCTTTACAACGATGTACCCGCACGGGAGCATGGACGCATGAGCACGCTCGACGGCATCGTGGCCGCACCTGACTCCGCTTCCGCCCCCGGCCTCCCCCTCGCTTCGCGGCAGGACGGCACGTACCCCCGGCCGCAGATGCTCCGCACCGCCTGGGCCGACCTCGACGGCACGTGGTCGTTCCGGAACGACGGCGACGACGAGGCCTGGCGCACCGGCTTCAGCGACGCCCGGGACATCGTCGTCCCGTTCCCGCCGGAGTCCCCGGCCTCGGGCATCGACGAGCCCGGGTTCCACCCCGTCGTCTGGTACTCCCGGGCGATCACCCGCGCCGAGCTCGACGCCGCCGGGTTCGGCACCGGCGCGCCTCGACTCGTGCTGCACTTCGGCGCCGTCGACCACCGTGCCCGCGTCTGGATCGACGGGCAGTTCATCGGCGGGCACGAGGGCGGCCACACCCCGTTCTCCTTCGACGTCACCGAGGCGCTGACCACGGACCCCGACGCCGCGCACACCCTGGTGGTCCGCGCCGAGGACGACCCGCACGACCTGACCCAGCCGCGCGGCAAGCAGGACTGGCACGAGGACCCGCACGCGATCTGGTACCGCCGGACCACCGGGATCTGGCAGACGGTCTGGCTCGAGGCCGTGCCGACCGCCTCGATCGCGTCCCTGCGCTGGACGAACGTCGACCACGCGACCATGCGCCTGACGGTCCGGCTCGACGGTCACCGCACCGGCGGCGAGCGCCTGCGCGTCGATGCCCGCTGGGACGACCGCGACGAGCACCTCGCCACGATCGAGACCACCGTCAGCGAGACCGGGGACGAGTTCGACGTGGTCGTGCCGATCGCGCGGCAGACGAACGGTCAGGCCGAGGACGAGCTGCACTGGACGCCGGACACGCCCCGGCTGATCGACGCCACGGTCACGCTGCTGCCGGGCTCCAGCAACGGCAACGGCAACGGCAACGGCAACGGCACGACGGTGGGCACGGGCGCGCTCGACGCCGTCGCCAGCTACTTCGGGATCCGGACGGTCGGGGTCGACGGCGGCGCGTTCCTGCTCAACGGCCGACGCCATGACGTCCGCAGTGTCCTGAACCAGGGCTACTGGCCCGAGTCGCACATCGCCGCCCCGTCCCGCCAGGCACTCCGCCGCGAGGTCGAACTCATCAAGGAGCTCGGCTTCAACGCGGCCCGCAACCACCAGAAGGTCGAGGACCCCCGGTTCCTGTACTGGGCCGACCGACTCGGACTCATGGTGTGGGGCGAGGCTCCCGGCGCCTACGCGTTCTCCCCGCGCGCCGTGCAGCGTCTGATGCGTGAGTGGATGGACGCCGTCGAGCGTGACGCCTCGCACCCGTCGATCGTCACGTGGGTGCCCGCCAACGAGAGCTGGGGGGTGCAGCACATCGCCACCGACCCGGCCCAGCAGGCCTACGCCCGGGCCCTCGCCGACGTCACGCGGGCGTTGGACCCGACGCGTCCGGTGATCTCCAACGACGGGTGGGAGCACACGAACTCCGACATCGTCACGATCCACGACTACGAGGGCGACGGACCCCGGCTCGCGGCCACCTACGCGGACGAGACCGCACGGACCCGACTCCTCGGTGGCATCGGCCCGGCGGACCGGCGCATCCTCGTCGGCGGCGCCGAGGACCTCGGCCAGCCGGTCATGCTCACCGAGTTCGGCGGCGTGAACTACCAGCCGGGCGTCCAGCGCGAGGACGGCTGGGGCTACACGTCGGCCACTGACGGCGACGACTGGGTCGCCCGCATCACCGCGCTGTACGACGCGATCCGCGCGAGCTCGTTCCTCGCCGGGTCCTGCTACACGCAGCTCACCGACACCATGCAGGAGACGAACGGTCTGCTCAACGCAGACCGCTCCCCGAAGGTCCCGATCGAGCAGATCCGTCGTGCGGTCACGGGGCGCTAGCCGGGAGGCCCGCACTTCGTGAGAAGCGGTGGTCGGGTCCGGCAGACGGACCCGACCACCGCTGCTCCCGGAGCACGCAGGGCACGTCGCGGCGGACGCGGGACGGCCCGCGATGCGGGGTGCGGCCCGCGGTCTGGGAGGATCGGGCGGGTGACGAGCGTGGCGGAAGCGAGCCGGGCCTCCAGGCGGGGGTTCCGCAGCCTGCTGACCGGACGGCGCAGCGCCTGGACCGCACCGCTGCTGATCTGGGCGGGCTCGCGGGTGGTCAGCACCGTGCTGCTGGCGACCGTGTACCTGCTGGCAACCGCGAACGGCTGGCCGTTCGCCTCGTACCGGCACGATCCCTCGTTCTTCACGTTCTCGGGCTCGTGGGACGCCTCGTTCTACCGGATCATCGCGGAGCACGGGTACCCGGCGACGCTGCCGACCGATGACTCCGGGCACGTCCTGCCGAACGCGTGGGCGTTCCTGCCGGTGTTCCCCGCGGTCGTGCGGCTCCTGATGACGCTGACCGGCGCCTCGTTCTGGGTCGCCGGGGTCGTGGTGGCGTCGATCGCCGGAGCGGGCGCCTGCGTGCTGCTGTACCGGCTGGTGCTCGCCGTCGGCTGCTCGCACCGGGCCCGCTGGGCGACGGCCCTGTTCGCGTTCGCGCCGACGGGGTTCCTGCTGCAGGTCGCCTACGCGGAGAGCCTGCTGCTCGTGCTGCTGTTCGGCGCGCTGCTGGCGCTTGTGCGGCGTCGGTACTGGCTGATCGCGCCGCTCGGTGTCGTGGCAGCGTTCACGAAGCCCGGGGTCCTCGCGCTGGCGCTGGCACTGGCTGTGCACCTGGTCCTGCGGTGGGTGGCGTGGCGCCGGCAGCAGGACGCGTTCCCGTGGCGCGACCGGATCGCGATCGTGGTGACCGGCCTGGTCGTCGCGGCTGCGGGACTTGCGTGGCCCGTCATCGCGACGGCCGTGACCGGGCGACCGAACGCGTACCTGGACACCGAGCTGTCGTGGTGGGTGGGGTTCGTCGGGCGCCAGCACTTCGCGCCGCTGACGCCGTGGTTCACGATGGCGTCGACGTGGCTCGGGCCGCTCGGCATCGGACTCGTCGTGGTGGTGCTCGCCGGCGCGGTGTGGTTCTTCTCGCGCAGGAGGACCAGGGCCCTGGGCACCGACGTACTCGCGTTCACGGCGTCCTACGGGCTGTACCTGGTGGCGGTGTTCCTGCCGCAGCAGTCGTTGCCGCGGTTGCTCATGCCGATGGCGCCGTTGCTCGGGTCGGACGTCTTCGTGGGGACACGGCGGCGGACGGTGGCGTGTCTGGTCGTCGGGGTGTGCCTGCAGCCGCTCGCGATCGTACTGCTGTGGTTCCTCGGGTACCCGTGAGCGGCGCTGGTCGTCGGCTCTGCAAAACGCCGGTGTTCGCCGGTTGAACACGCGCAGACCGCGGTGCGACGCGCGAACACCGGTGTCTTGCGGCCGCGACAGCGCTACGCGTCGAACGTGTGGAACCAGGCCGATCCGCCGGGGTGCTGCACCGTGATCATCTCGTCGAGGTCGCGGTAGGGGCCGTCCTGGTTGTGGCTCGCCGACTTGATGCGGATCGTGCCGTCGGGCTCGGTGAAGACCTCGGACACGATGGTGGTGTGGTCCGGTGACCCGTTGGCGTTCCAGTCGAAGAACACGATGTCGCCGACCTGCACCTTGTCGCGCTCGTCCGACGAACGCCGGGTGAGTCCGAACTCGGCCGCGTTGGTCTCGAGCCACGGGTCCATCGTCGGGCAGTAGGTCCACGTCGCACTGTGCTCGGCACCGGCTGACCGGTTGTACCAGTCGGACCGCTGCTCCCACCCGCGGGCGATGAGCGTCTGGCTGACGTAGTTCGCGCAGTCGCCGCCGATCGGGTTCATCGTGCCGTACTCGGCGAGGTTGTAGTCCTTCCAGTACCGCATCGCGTACGCGAGCTGCCGGTCGACGTCGGTCAGTGCGGCGTAGGCCAGGGTGGTCGAAGCGACCGCGCTGCCCGCAGCGGGTGTCGTGGCGGCGGTCGGGGTCGGCGTGGTCGTCGCGGTGTCCTGGGTGGCGCCGCTCTGCCCGTCGTTCGCGGCGCTGCCGTTGCCGTCAGAGGACTGGTTCGCCGACGCGGTGGGCTCGATCACCGCGGTGAAGAGCGCGACGTCGGCGTCACCGGCGGTGTACATCGCCTGGTGTGGGGCCGTGAAGGTCACCTTCGACGCGGTCGCCGTGACGTCGCGCGCAGCGACACCGCCGACGGTGACGCCCTTGACGGCGGCGAGTCCGGTCCCCGTCACGGTGATCGTGACGCCACCGGCGAGCGGGACCTGCGCCGGAGTGACGGCCTTCGCGACGGGCTTCGCCGTCGGGGTGGACGATGCGTCCCCACCCCCGGAGCTCCCGCGCCCGCCGCCCGAACCCTTGCCCGAGTCGCCGCCCTTGTCGCTGCCGGAGGAGCACGCCGCGACGGCGAGCCCGATCCCGGCGACGCCGGCGAGGGACAGGAGTGCGCGGCGGTTCATCGAGGCAGTCATGACACGACCAGCGTAAGCGACACCTCCGTCGTTCCGACACGGCATGATCGTCTTCGGGGGCGAGCGTCCTCCGTGTCCCAGCGGACCCGTTCGGAAGGAACACACATGCCCGAGAGCCACGACTTCTTCGTCGCCACCGACCCCGAGACCGCCCGTGCCCAGGTGCGCGAGGCCCTGTCCCGCGAGGGCTACACCGTCGACGACGCCGAGCAAGGGGCACTCCGTGCGACCCGCGGCAGCCTCGGCCTGACGCTGCTCATCGGCGGCATGGCGAACGACCGCACGTTCCACACCCGCCTCGACGTGCAGATCATGATCGCCCCGGACGGCCGCACGGTCGCCCGACTGCTGCGCGGCTCGGGCAAGTCCGCGATCAAGGGTGGAGCGCTCGGCATCTCCCGCGGCAACCGTGCCTTCGAGCAGGCCGCGAACGCGATCCACACCACCTTCGCGCAGTCCGGCGTGCTGACGGAGAGCATCGCCGGCTGACACGTCGACGGCGGGGACGGGTCCGACGCGAGTCACAGACGGGCGGGAGGCCCGGTGCCAGCTGGCACCGGGCCTCCCGCCCGTCTGCGACTCGCGCTCGCCGTCATGATGCGCGCCGATCCGCTCGCGAACCGTCGCAGGTCGCGTGCCCCTGCGTCAGCTGCAGGACCAGTCGCGGTCGATCGCGGTCGAGCCGAACGGCGTGACGTACTGCGTCATCCTGATGGGTCCACCGAGCAGACGAGCGCCGGAGCAGGCCGCCTGAGCCTGGTCGAGTCGGGCTGCACCGAGCGCGATCCAGCTCGGCAGCGGCCGGAGCGGACTCGATGCCGGGACGGTCCCCATGATCTTGTTGAACTGGTACGAGGTCGAGTAGACCCCGATCTGGGTCACTCCCGCGTCCTGCAGGGCCTTCGTCATGCCCTCGAGCGCCGCACGGTTCTGCCCGGCGTCCGAGGTGACGTACGACAGCCCGGTCTCGACGTCGAGCCACCAGCGGTACTGACCAGGATTGGTGACTCCGCGGGTGTTGGCTGCTTCGTAGGCGCGGGCGTACCCGTACATGTACGAGCACGCTGCCGTCGTCTTCCAGGTCGACTGCGCACCGGACTGCGGTGTGCAGATGCCGTACGCCGTGGGCACAGCGACTGTCTGGCCGTTCGGCGCGAGGTTCGACGTCGGCCACACCGAGGCTGCCCGTGCCCCGGGGTTCGTGAAGAGCGAGTAGACCTGCGTCGTCGGCTGGGCGGTGCCGCCGGCGGAGGCCTCGGCCCAGCCGAGCTGCTGTTGCAAGCAGGGGTTCGTCGTGTTGGCGCGTTCACCGTTCACCCCGACGATCCCGAACGACTGGTCGGTGGGGACGGTCTTGCCGCACTGCGGCCAGGAGATGTCCACGCCGGTCCCCGAACCCGTCGATCCATCGAGGAAGTACCCCACGACGTCGACGTAGACCGTCGCAGTCCCGCCGGACACCTTCGCCTGCACCTGCCCTCCGGCTGCGAGCGGCGCGATCAAGGCGTTCCCGATTGTCTGCCCCTTGGCGTAGACCTGCGTCGGCACGCTCGAGGCCAGCCCCGCACCGACGACGCGGAGTGATCCCCCGGTGCTTCCCTTGCCGACCTTCGCGTTGATGACCGCAGCGGTCGCATTGCGCGGGACACCTGCGGTGCCGGCGACGGTGACCTTCTTCGCGGTGGTCCCGGCAGCGACGGTCGCAGCTCGGACCGGGTGCGCGGGGACGAAGACCGAACCGTTGGCGTTCGGCGCGTAGTACCCGACCACGTCGGCGAGCACCCGTGCGGATCCGGAGGAGACTCGCGCTTGCACGGCGCCGCCGGAGAGCCTGACCGTGGTCGTGTTGGCGACGGTGATGCCCTTCTCGTACATCAACGAGACGACCCCGGCGTTGTTGCCGGACGGGGTGATCCGCAGCCGACCACTCGTTGCGGGGCGGGAGACGTCGGTCTGGAGCACCACTGCGGTGGCGTTCGCCGGGACACCCGCCTTCCCCGCGACCACGATCTTCTTCGCCGCGGTGGACACCGTTCCGTTCAGCACGTTCGTCGGCGGCAGCGGCGTGTACGTGGAACCGGATGCACTCGTGCCGTACCACCCCGCAACGTCGAGCGAAACGGTGGCCTTGCCCGCGGACACCTTCACCTGGGCCTTGCCCGAGGTGAGGCCGACCGTGGTCGTGCCGGAGATCGGCTGCCCCCGGCGGAAGTTCTGGATCGCGGGGCTCGCCGTGCTGCCGGCAGGGGCAACACTGACGTACCCGGCGGCGCTTGGCGCGTTCACCGTCGCGGTGAGCACGACAGCCGTGGCCGAAGCGGGGATGCCGTTCCTGCCGCCGAGGGTGACCGTCGTCGCGGTGCTCGTCGCGGTGCCGGACCAGGCTCGTGCCGGTGCGACGGCGGTGAATCGGCCGGTCGTCGGGGCCGCTGCCGATGCCGGCGCGACCGGTCCGACGACAGCGAGGCCGGCGGCGACGGCGAGCACCGTGCCGATCGATGCGATGGCGGTCCTGAAGCGCACGTGTTCCCCCGTTTCCCGCGCCGGTCGGCGCACGGGGAGTCTAGGGCGGTGCGTTGGACAACACACCACCCCTGTCCGTGAACTGTGTCGAACGATCTACCTGAATCGGCCTGTGGAGGACGATCCCCTCGACACGACCGCCAACGACAGAACGGCCCGGAACCTGTGGGTTCCGGGCCGTTCTCGTGGTTGCTACCTGGTGGAGCTAAGGGGATTCGAACCCCTGACCTTCTCATTGCGAACGAGACGCGCTACCAACTGCGCCATAGCCCCAAGTGCTCGACCACACTAGCACCCTCGTTCCGCCCAGCTGAAATCGCGGGTGGCCCTTCGGGCGTGCCGCGGGTCAGACCGCGCGGCGCCGTCGCATGATCGCGTCGAGGTCGGCCTGCTGGTAGGCGTCGTCGTCGAGGACACCCATGCCGGCCCACTTGCTCGGCGGCCCGGCGGGCTCGTCGGCGGGAGCAGGAGCGCCGGGAGCAACGCCGGCCGACGCGGCAGGGGCGGCAGGGGCGGCGGGGGCCCGGAGCCCGAGCCGCTCGGCCAGACGCCCCTGGTCGTGCGCGGACAGCGACGCCGCAGCCTCTTCCAGTTCGGGTCGCATCCGCGACACCCGCGCCAGCGACGGGTCGGACTCCCCGGCCCGGATCGCGGCCGCTTCGGCCTCGGCTTCCGCCTTGGCCGCGGCGACGCGCTCCTTCAGGCGGGCAGCGAGTTCCGCCGACGACTCGGGCGACGCGGCCGGAGCGGCCGGCCGCTCCACGTAGAGGGGTTTCGGAACGTGGTTCGGGGTCCAGGAGCGGTCTGCTGCAGGCTCGGCAGGCTGCTCGGTCGACAGGGGCGGCGCCGGGTCCGTCCATGCGGTGGACGGCCGGGAGGCGCGGGTCGCGCCCGTCTCGGCGGCCGCGAGACGCTGCTTCCGCGCCGTCGCCACCTGGTGCAGCTGGGCCAGGACCGCTGCGGACCCGCCGGCGGCGACGAGGCCGGCGACACCGACGAGCCAGAGCGACGGTGCCGCGACGAAGACCACGAGGGCGATGACGACGCCGAGCGTGCCGAACAGGGTCGCCCCGAGCCGGGAACGGCGCATGCGCATCGCGGTCAGGGCCGGCACGGCGGACGCCCGCTCGAGCACCGGTGCCTGCTCGGCCAGGCGGCGGGTGATCTCACGCTGCCGTGCGGCTTCGTGGGCTCGGACGATGGCCGTGCGCTTGGCCTCTTCGGACCGGGCGACGCGCTGCGCCTGGGCGAGGGACTTCGCGTTCATCTCGATGCGGACCTCGTCCGGCAGCTCGGCGGTCTGCGCGAGGATCCGGAGGGTCTGCTGCAGCCGGATGGCGTTCCGCTCGGTGGCCAGGTACTGGCGGCGGGCGGCCCACGACGGCATCAGGTAGACGAGCCAGAGGACGGCCGCGACGAGCAGGACGATGCCGCCACCCCACGAGCCGATTCCTGCCATGCGAACACGGTAGGGGCGGCGGTTCCCGCGCCGCGTCATTGCCGGACGCGTGTTGCGCGTGTCGGGGCGGAATCCGTGGGAGGCGAGCCGCGCCTCCAGGCCCGTCAGACGTGGGACGTCAGATGCGGGGCGTCGTGTCCAGCGGCATCGCCGCCTCGTCGCGTGCGGCGAGCGGCACGGTCCCCACGCCGGGCGGCACCTGCCCCTGAACCCAGCGTTCGAGGACGCCCCCGCGGACCTCTTCGGCCACCAGCGCGAAGCAGAAGTGGTCGCGCCAGTCCCCGTTGATGTGGATGTACCGGCGACGGAGTCCCTCGTACCGGAAGCCGAGCTTCTCGACGACGCGCAGGCTCGGGGCGTTCTCCGGCCGGATGCAGATCTCGATCCGGTGCACGCCGAGCGAGCGGAAGCAGTGGTCGACGGCGAGGGCGACCGAGATCGGCGTCACGTTGTGGCCGGCGGCGTCCTCGACGACCCAGTAGCCGATGGAGGCACTCGCGAGCGAGCCGTAGGAGATGCCGGAGACGTTGAGCTGCCCGACGAAGCGGCCGTCGAGCTCCATCGCGAACGGGAGTCCGAGTCCCGCGCGGGCATTGGCCTGGAGCGCACGGATGCTGCCTCGGACGTCCGTGGAGACGTGACCGGAGGGGTTCGTGGCCTCCCATGTTCGGAGCCACGAACGGTTCGTCGCGAGGGCGGCGTCGAGGTCGCGGGTGTCGCGGAGCCGGAGGGGCCGGATGGTGACCCGCCCGTGGGACAGGGTCGGGATCGTCGTCATCGCTGGGTTCCTCCGGGGTCCCGCCCCGGTGCGGGACGGGGTGTCCCGCCCGGGTCCGTGATCACCGGACCCGAGCGGGATGGCCGACTATTCGCCCGCGTTGAACTCCTTCAGCCACGACTTGAGGTCGGGGCCGAGGTCATCGCGGTCCGAGGCGAGCTGCACGATCGCCTTGATGTAGTCGAGTTTGTCACCCGTGTCGTACCGGCGTCCACGGAACACGACGCCGTACACGCCGCCGGTCCACTCTTCGGCGCTCGCCATCTTCATGAGCGCGTCGGTCAGCTGGATCTCGCCGCCCTTGCCCGGCTCCTGCTTCTCGAGGACGTCGAAGACCTCGGGACGGATGACGTAGCGGCCGATGATGGCCAGGTTCGAGGGCGCCTCGCCCTGCGGGGGCTTCTCGACGAGGCCGGTGATCTTCACCACGTCGTCGGTGTCGGTCGGCTCGACCGTGGCGATGCCGTACAGGTGGGTCTGCGACTCGGGGACCTCGAGCAGGGCCACGATGGTGGCGTTCTTCTCGCCCTGGACCTCGATCATGCGCTGGAGCAGCGGGTCACGAGCGTCGATGATGTCGTCACCGAGGAGCACGGCGAACGGCTCGCGGCCGACGTGCATCTTCGCGCGGAGCACCGCGTGGCCGAGGCCGAGCGGGTCACCCTGTCGCACGTAGTGCATGTCGGCGAGGTCCGTCGACTGGTTCACCTTCTGCAGCTTCTCGTGGTCGCCCTTCTTGCGGAGGGTCTCCTCGAGCTCCGACACGTGGTCGAAGTGGTTCTCGAGCGCGTTCTTGTTGCGCCCGGTGATCATCAGCACGTCGGTCAGCCCGGCACCGACAGCCTCTTCCACCACGTACTGGATGGCCGGCTTGTCGACGACGGGGAGCATCTCCTTCGGCATCGCCTTGGTCGCGGGGAGGAAGCGGGTACCCAGCCCTGCGGCCGGGATCACCGCCTTCGAAATCTGGAAGCCCATGCTCAGACCGTATCCGATCCCCCTTTCGAGGGCATGTCGTCGCTCCGGGGGACACGGGACCCCGCGTGTTCCCGGCGGGAAGCCGCAACCGTGCCCCTCGGTAGACTCCTGCGCATGATCGCCGATCTCGGGAACGAGAAGCGCGCCCTGCGAGCCGAACTCCGGCAGCGGCGGCGCACCCGGACCACGACCGAACGCGACGCGGACACCGAGACCCTGACCGCGACCCTGCAGCGCTTCGTCGAGGAGCGCCAGGTGACGTCCCTCGCCCTGTACCTGTCCGCACCGGACGAGCCGAACGTCCGGCCGTTCCTGAACTGGGCGTTCGGGCAGGGCATCCGCGTGCTGCTGCCGATCACCCGCGAGGACGGCCTGCTCGACTGGGCCGTCGGCGACGGCGAGAGCGAGACCGAGAGCCTGCTCGGCCTGCCCGAGGTCGTCGGCGAGGTCCTGTCCCCGCTCGCGATCAACGACGTCGACGCGATCCTGGCCCCGGCGGCGGCGGTCGGGCACGACGGCGTCCGCATGGGCTGGGGGCGCGGCTACTACGACAAGACCCTCGGGTCCATGGCGAACCGTCCGCCCGTCTATGCTGTGATCTTCGACGCGGAGTACCTCGACGAGGTCCCGCGCGAACCCCACGACGAACCCGTTGACGGCATCATCACGCCGTCGCGCATCATCACGTTCCGGAGCTGACGTGCCCACCTACTCGTACCGTTGCACCGAGTGCGACAACGCGTTCGACATCAAGCAGTCCTTCTCCGACGCCACCCTGACGGAGTGCCCGGTCTGCGGCGGCGTCCTGCGGAAGGTGTTCTCCCCGGTCGGCGTGACCTTCAACGGCGGCGGCTTCTACCGCACCGACTCGCGCCCGGCCCCGAAGTCCGAGGGCTCGTCGAGCACCCCGGCGAAGTCCGAGCCGAAGAAGTCCGAGCCGGCGAAGAAGGCCGAGTCGAAGCCCAGCGGCTCGAAGCCCGCCGCGTCCTGACGCGGTCTGCGCTCTCCGGATAGGTTGGGGCGCGTCGCCACTCGGCGGCCGTCCTCGACCCGGAAGGAGACCCTCGCATGAAGGGCTTCAAGGAGTTCCTGCTCCGCGGCAACGTCATCGACCTGGCCGTCGCAGTCGTCATCGGTGCGGCGTTCACCGCGATCGTCACCACGATCGTCAACGCCCTGATCAACCCGCTCATCGGTGCGGTGTTCAACGCCTCGAGCCTGGACACGGCGCTCGTCTGGAGGATTCCGACGGTGTCCGGCGGCAAGCCGGCGGAGATCCTCTTCGGCGCGATCATCGGCGCGGTCATCAACTTCGTCATCGTCGCCGCGGTCGTGTACTTCGCGCTCGTCGTGCCCGTCAACCACCTGAAGAAGGTGGCGTTCGAGCGTGTCAAGAACGACGAGCAGCAGACCCCGCAGGACGTGCCCCCGACCGACGTCGAGGTGCTGCTCGAGATCCGCGACCTGCTCCGCCCGCAGAACGGCGGCGCGACCAGCACGGGCGCACACATCGCCCCGTCGAACGCTCCCGAGGGGCCCGGCATCGGCGGCACGACGAAGCTCTAGCCCCGGCGCCTTCGCAAGACACCGGTGTTCGCGCGCTGCACACCCGCAAACCGCGGTGCGCAGCGTGAACACCGGTGTTTTGCGAAGAGGGGCCCGTCAGGCGGCGGGGACCGCGCGGCGCTTCGCGAACATCGCGACGGCGTACTGCGCGCCGGCGAGCACGTGCCCCGCGGTGCCGAGGTACACGAACACCAGGGCCACGACCCGGACCCACGGCGCGTTCTCGTCGACGGTGTGCACCGCGGAGAACAGCAGCACCGGCAGCCCGACGAACAGCAGGGCCGAGCGGATCTTGCCCGTCCACGTGACGTCGAGGTCCGGGTTGCCGTGGAACAGCACGCTCGACAGGACGACGAGCACCAGGTCGACGAGCACGACGACGGCCACCACCCACCAGGGCAGTAGGCCGACGAGCACCAGGGACAGCACGATCGCGATGATCGCCAGGCGGTCGGCGACGGGGTCGATGGCCTTGCCGAGCTTGGAGCCCTGGTCGAACTTGCGGGCGATGAAGCCGTCCGCCCAGTCGCTCACGCCGATCACGACGAGGGCGACGAGCGCCCACCCCGGGTGGCCGGCGACGACGAGGCCGATGAACACCGGGATCAGCACGAGGCGGAACAGCGTGATCAGGTTCGGCCAGGTCTGCCAGTCGGGGCGCTGTCGCGCGGTGTCAGTCATCACGGGCCAGGCTACCGGTTACCAGTGCGGGGGGACGTCGCGCCGGAGCTGGTCGTCGTTCTCACCGTCGCGGTGCCGCGCCGGTTCCGGTGGCGGCGTCGGGTCGTAGCCCGCCACCGGCTGGGTGGTGACGCGTCTGCGGCGCCGCACCGGGCCTCCCGGCTGGTCCGCCGTCTCGCCTCCGTCAGCTGCGGGACGGACGGGAGGCACGGCTGACGACGCGTCGTCGACCCGCGTCCACGTGCCCACCAGCTGGTCCGACTCCGGCGTCACCGGACCGGCGGGCCGCGAGGCCCGGCGGCTCATCGGCGCGCGGGGCCGATGCCGGGCACGACGGGATGGAGATCCTGCGTGCTCATCGGCGGGCGGGGATCGGCGGTATCGAGATCTCCTGCGTGGCACCGCGGTCGACCCCGAGCACGGACGCGACGGTGTCGGCGACGCGGTCCGGGTCGGAGAACAGCTGGAACGCGTGCACGCGTACGTAGTGCCAGCCGAGTCGGCGGAGCACCTCGGGGCGCAGGCGCAGGGACTCGCGCAGCGATCCCTTGACCAGCGACGCGTCGGTCTCGATCGTGACGCAGACTCCGCCGTGCGCGGCGACGAGGCCGAGCTTGCCTCGGTGTCCGAGCGCGACCGGGATGCCACGCATCTCGAGGCGCCGGGCCAGGTCGACGAGCAGCGGGTCGGAGTCGTCCGGCACGTACTCGGCGGTGGTGCGGGCCCGCACCTCGGCCAGGATCTCGGCGAGGGCGACGGTGCCGTGGCCCATGCGCTCGGCCTCGATGTCCGACGGCTGGAAGCAGGTGACGATGACCATCGACCGACGGGCGCGGGTCATGGCGACGGCCAGCAGCCGCTCGCCGCCGGGCTTGCCGAGCGGACCGAAGTCGCGCAGCACACGGCCGTGCGGGGTCCGGCCGTAGCCGATGGAGAACACGACGCGGTCGCGGCTCTGCGCCACCGACTGCTCGAGCGTCGCCACGATGAACGGCTCGGCACGGTCGCCGATGACGAACTCGGTCAGGTCCTTGTGGCCCTGGGCGGCGGTCAGCACGGCCTGCTCGACGCGCACGGCGTGCTTCGCCGATGCGGTGATGACCATGAGCGACTCGGTCGGACGGGTGCGGGCGTGGTCGATGACGAGGCGGACCACGCGGTCGACCTCGGCATCGACGCTCTCGACGGCACCGGACTCGGGGTCCGGGACAGCCTTGCCGTCGCTGACGTAGTCGAGCGCGATCGAGCCGTGGCCGAGGAACGAGCCGGCCCACGGCAGGGACTCGATCTTGCCGCCGTAGAAGCGACGGTTCACGAGCTCGGCCAGGTCCTCGCCGCCGGCGCGGTACGACCGCGACAGTGACAGGGTCGGCAGCAGGGTGGACAGCTTCGCCAGGGCGGAGTCGGCGTGGAACGCGTCGAGCGTGCCCTCGTCGACCTGCAGCGCCCGGTGCTCCGGGTCCACGGCGATGCGGAACGGCGACGGCGTCTGGGTGACCGGGTCGCCGAACACGACGGTCTGGCGGGCACGACGGACGGCACCGACGGTCTCGGCGATCGTCACGGCGCCGGCGTCGACCAGGATCACCGTGTCGAAGGGCATCGTGTCGGCGATCTGCGGCACCTCGTACGGGCTGGCGAGCCAGACGGGTGCGATCGACCGGGACAGGTGCGGTGCGGAGTCCTGCAGCAGGCGCGAGGTGATCGCGCCGTCGCGGAGCTGGGTCTTGAGTGCGGTCGCTTCTTCGGGCCAGTCGACGAGACCGACCTTCCAGTTCTCGGCGAGCTGCCACGCCAGGCCCTGGGAGACCCCGGCCGCGTGGGCGTCGTCCACCAGGCGGAAGTCGGCCTCGACCCGGTCGAGCATGTCGGTGTTCGCGCCGAGCAGCGCCCGGTCGGACTCGAGCATGGTCTCGAGGGCGGACTGCCACCAGGCGAGCTCGAGCTCGGCCGGCACCTGCACGTCCGGCACGTGCCGGTTCGCCAGGTCGGTGATGAGCGGTTCGAGCTGCAGGTCGCGCAGGGTCTGCATGAGCTCGGTGCGCTCCTGCAGGTTGTGCAGGACGTCGGACTCGGCGGCGAGCTCGGCGATGGTCGGGACGAGCTGGTCGACCGGGATGTTCGCGAGCTGGCGGTCACGCTCGGTGCGACCCAGCGGCTCGTCGAGGCGCGCGAGGTCCTCGGCGACGTTCGAGAACAGCACCTGGACGTCGGCGATGCCCGTGGGCACCTCGGGGTTCACGCCGGCGGCGACGTAGCGCTGCCAGAGCACCCGCTGCTGCTGGACGCGGGTCAGGGCCTCGTGCAGGTCGGACACGTGCACGCCCGGACGGACGTACTCGCGGGCGAGCTTCTTGAGCCGGCGACGGTTCGTCGACGACATCGGGGCGCCCTCGCCGCGGGGGGCGGTGGCGGCCACGAGCTCGGACACCGAGCGGTCGAAGACCACCGGCAGGAAGCGGTCGAGCGTGTCACGGATCTCGGTGAGCAGGCGCAGGTAGATGCCGAGCTCGTTGATCGTCGTGAACTGGCGCATGTGCGTCGAGCTCACCAGGTCGTGGGCGCGGCGGAGCAGGGTCGGCAGACCGTCGGCGTCGAGGTCCTTCGCGATGCGGTGCGCACGCTGGGCGCCGTCGCTCGAACCGAACTTCGCGCCGTACCAGGGCGAGTCGTCGGGGCCGTAGCGGAACTCACCGAGGTTCGCGGCGCTGACCATCGTCTCGGCGACGCGCGAGCGGCCCTCGACCATCGAGGCGACGGACTGCTTCGACAGGCGCGCGGTGGTCGACGGGGCGACGGGCAGCAGCGACAGGCGCGACAGCTCCACCAGGCAGTCGAGCACCGAGACGCCGAAGTCGGGGTCCTTGCGGGTGAGCGAGCCGCGGTAGTCCTTGAGCACCTTGCGCAGCCGGACCAGGGCGTCGTCGACCTCGCGGAGGTTCGGACGCGCCGCCTTCTCGTTCCGGGCGATCGCACGGACGACGTCACGGCGCAGGGTCGACGGCGTGACCGCGACCCCGGACAGCTGGACCTCGCCGAAGCGAGCGGCGATGCCCCGCAGGGTGGCGCGGCGCGGGCTCACGACGAGCACGCGCTTGTTCGCGGCGACCAGGCCACCCAGGGCGTTCACGATCGTCTGGGTGCCACCGGTGCCGGGCAGGGTCTTCACGACGATGGAGTTGCCGGCCGTGATCTGCGCGATCACGTTCTCCTGCTCGTCGTCGGCGTCGAGCAGGAGCGTGTCGGTCTCCGGGCTGCGCTCGTCCGACGGGGTCTGCTCGACCGGGTGGTAGGACTGCTCGACCTGCCACTTCGCGCTCGGGTTACCGGCGAGGGCGTCGAGCACGGGGTGCGACAGGTCGCCGGTGTCCTCGACCATGCCGGTCGCGACCTCGGCGAAGGTGGACACCACGAGGCGTGCGTGCACCGAGAAGCCGGGGATGTGCGCGGTCAGGCCACGCAGGCGGTCGATGACGGGGTTCGGCGTGAACGAGCCGTCCTGCTGCGCGAGGGCCACGAAGGACTGCGCGTCGAGGATGACCCCGAACTGCTCGTGCAGCGCGTCGGCGAGGCCCGGGTTGAGCACCGGTTCGCCGAGCAGGCGCACCTCGAAGTCGCGTCCGTGCCGGCGGATCGCCAGGGGACGCAGGAGCACCGGGCCGCGGAACTGCTCGTCGCCGTGCTTCCAGTCGGCCATGCCGATGCCGAGCTTCACGGCGTCGATGCCGCGCACGGTGGCCAGCTCGGTGCCCTTCGCCTCGACGTGTCCGGCGGCCACGCGGGCGGCACGGAGCGCCACCTCGTCGCGGATCAGGCTGGACAGCAGGGTCGTCTTGCCGGTGATGAACTGCGCGAGACCGCCCGGGTGGGTGGTCGAGAGCTCGATGCGGGCGCGCGGGTGGTCGCTGAAGTGCGTGAGCGGGCTCGTGCCGCCGACACCGGTCAGCTGGGTGCGCCAGCCGTCCCACGTCGGTTCGGCCGCGTTGCCGGCCTGCAACCGCGGGTCGCCGAGGCTGATCGCCTGCGGGCTCGTCATCTGCAGCTCCGGGCGGAGCGTGCGGTCCGGCTCGTCGTCGGTCCGTTCCTGGTCCACGTCCTGCTGCTCGTCTCGATCGTCGTCGGGGCGCGCGCGGGCACCTTCGACGGGGACGTCGTCGTTCACGTCGTCCTCACCGTCGGTCACCCTGTCCGCTCGCCACACATCCGACACTGTAGGCGGAACCGGACGGCCTCTCTGGCAATGAACCGAGGTTTCGGGGTTTCCGCACGGACGTGACCGCCGTCCGGCCCGACGTGCGCCACCGTCCGACCCGACGTGCGGCGCGCCCGATCCGACGGCAGCCCCGTTCGGTGTGGTACCAACGGGGCATGGCCATCGACGACCGCACCGCTCCGTCCGCCCCCACGCCGAACCGGCGTCGATCGGTCCCCGCCGAGATCTCACGGTCATGGCTGCTGGTCTCCGGCACCGCCACCGACCGGTTCGACAAGTCCCAGCGCTCCCGCGCCGACCAGATCATCCTGGACATCGAGGACGCCGTCGACCCCGCCGCGAAGCCCTCGGCCCGGCAGGGCGTCGCCGCCTGGCTGGCCGGCGGTGGCGAGGCCTGGGTGCGCATCAACGACGTCACGACGGACTTCTGGGCGGACGACGTCGAGGAGCTCCGCGGCCTGCCCGGGCTGCAGGGCGTCATGCTCGCCAAGACCGAGTCCCCCGCCCAGGTCACCGACACCTGGCACCGGCTCGGCGGCCAGACGCCGGTGATCGCCCTGGTCGAGTCGGCCCTGGGCATCGAGGAGTCCGTGTCGATCGCCAAGGCGCAGGGCGCGTTCCGCCTGGCCTTCGGTTCCGGCGACTACCGCCGCGACACCGGGACCAGCGCCGACACGCTCGCGATGGCGTACCCGCGGTCGAAGCTGGTCGTCGCCTCGCGCGTCGGCGACCTGCCGGGCCCGATCGACGGCCCCACGGTCGGGTCGTCGCACCCGATCCTCCGCGAGCAGTCGCAGGTGGCGGTGTCGCTCGGCCTCACCGGCAAGCTCTGCCTGGACACCGAGCAGCTCCCCGTCATCAACGAGGTCATCTCCCCCACACCGACCGACGTCGCCTGGGCGCAGGACTTCCTCGACGACTTCGAGGCCCGCGGCCGGGTCATCCGCGACGGTTCCGACCTGCCACGGCTCGGTCGGGCGCAGAAGATCCAGCGGCTCGCACAGGCGTTCGGGGTCGAGGCGCGGTAGGACTGCACGCATGACCTGGTCCAACGTCCCCGGCCCTCCGCCGCAGTCCTCCTCCGGTCCCACGGACGCGCAGCGCGCGGCGTGGGAGCGCGGTGGCACCACGCTGTTCCCGCCGGCGAAGCTCGCCGACCGGATCTCGACGGTGCTGCTCCTGGTGTTCGGTGCCGTCATGACCGCGATCACGGCGGTCGTCGGCATCGTCGCGATCGCCTCGGCCACGGCGGAGTGCGACGCCTCGTCGGGCTGCACGCCCGGCGGGTACTTCGGTGGCGCGGCCATCGCGGTCGGTGGCGCCTTCGTCATCGGGGTCGCCACGATCGTGCTGTCGATCGGCGCGTGGATCCGACGGAAGCCGTCGTGGTGGATCGCGGCGATCGGCTTCGTGCTCGCGATCGTCGTCATCGTGTGGGGCGGGGTCGTCTTCGCGAACGCCGTCGACAGCGGTTCCGCCTCGTCGTCGGTGTCCGCCAGCGCCTGACCGACACCACGCTTCCGACAGGACACGCGTCGATCGACGCGTGTCCTGTCCGAGAACGCGTGTGCGTTCCGGCCTGGAGGCGCGAAGGCGGGGCCGCCACGCGCCTCCAGTCCGCCTGTCGGTCACGGCCACGGCGTGACCACCTGGGCGTGCGAGCGCACCCCCGGCGCATGCTGGGCCGATGAAGCAACGAGTCATCGGAGACGTGTCCGTCAGTGCCATCGGTCTGGGCGGGATGCCCATGTCGATCGAGGGCCGACCGGACGAGCGTCAGTCCATCGCCACGATCCACGCAGCGCTCGAGAACGGTGTCACGCTCATCGACACCGCCGACGCCTACCACCTGGGCGGCCACGACGAGGTGGGGCACAACGAGGAGCTCATCGCGCGGGCCGTCCGGGAGTTCCACGACGACACCTCGGACGTCCTCATCGCGACGAAGGGCGGACACCTGCGCCCCGAGGCCGGCAACTGGGCGCAGAACGGGCACCCGGAGTACCTGAAGGAGGCGGCGAAGGCCTCGGCGAAGCGGCTCGGCGTCGAGCAGATCGGCCTGTACCAGTTCCACCGCCCCGACCCGGCGGTGCCGTACGCCGACTCGATCGGGGCGCTCGCCGAGCTGCTCGACGAGGGCGTCATCCGGATGGCGGGCATCTCGAACGCCGACCCGGACCAGATCCGCACCGCGAACGAGGTCCTCGGCGGACGCCTGGCGTCGGTGCAGAACCAGTACTCGCCGAAGTTCCGGTCGAGTGAGCCGGAACTCGAGCTGTGCGACGAGCTCGGCATCGCGTTCCTGCCGTGGAGCCCCCTCGGTGGCATCGGGAGCGCGGCGGACCTCGGCACGGCGTTCGAGGACTTCGCGTACATCGCCCGCGACCGTGGGGTCACCCCGCAGGTCATCGCCCTGGCGTGGGAGCTGCAGAAGAGCGACGTCGTCGTACCGATCCCCGGTGCGTCGCGGCCGCAGTCGATCCTGAACTCGATCACGGCGCCGACCGTGCGGCTGCGGCCGGAGGACGTCGCACGCCTCGACGCCTCGCAGCCCGCGGCCGTCTGACGCCCGTTCCCCCGACGGGGGAAGCACGACGCCCCGCCGCTCCTGGTCCAGGAGCGGCGGGGCGTCGTCGTGCGTGGCCGGGCGTGTGCCCGCTCAGCTCTTGGCGGGGCAGACCGCCGAGACCTGGTCGAGCGTGGTCTGCACCTCGGACTGGGCCTTCGTGACCTCGGTGGAGTCCTCGGCCGCGCCGGAGCGGATGGCCGAGCTGTAGCCCTTGGCCGCGCCGGAGAAGTCCTCGAACGTGTCGTGCACCTGGTCGTTCGAGACCTTCGTCAGCGCCGAGTCGATGCGCTGGACGAACTCGTCGACGAGCGCCGCACGGGCCTTCGGCTCGGCCGGGGCGGAGCTCGAACCCTGCTCCTTGAGGAACGACGCGAGTTCGTTCTCGAGCAGCGAGCAGGCTTCCTGCTTGGTCTGGGCGGGTGCTGCTGCGGCGGTCTTCGAGGCCGACGGGGCGCTGGACGAACCCGAGTCGCCGCTGGAGGAGCCGCCGTCGGACGAACCGCCGTCGCCGCCCGAGCAGCCGGCGAGCAGCGTGAGTGCGAGGCCGGCGGTGGCGAGCGCGGTGAGGGTACGGCGCATCAGGAGTTGCACTCCTTCTGGAACGCGTTGCCGGCGTCCTGCACCTTGGTGCTGGACTTCGTCAGGGCCGAGACGTCGGCCGACTGCGGGTCGTCGGCGATGTCCTCGATGTCGTCGACCAGGTCGCCGTACGCCTCTTCGAAGGCGTCGCCCTTGGCCTTCAGGTCGTCGTCCGACAGGTCATCGACGCCGTCGGAGATCTTCTCGTCGAGCTCCTTGAGCTTCGTGACGGCGGCGTCCGGGTCGGACTGCAGGTTCGCGGCCTCGGACTGGACGCCCTGGGCGGCGGACTTGACGGTCTTCTCGAACTGCGTGCACTGCTCGGCCTTGGATGGCCCGGTCGAGCAACCGGCGAGCAGCGTGAGTGCGAGGCCGGCGGTGGCCAGCGCGATGAGCTTCTTGGGCATGGTGGAGAGTCCCCCTCGATCTGTCCGCACTCCCCCGGATGAGGTGCAGATCCGTCATCGAGCGTACAGGGAACATCCACAGGGAGACCGGCCGGGTTGTGGGCGACCGGCACCCGGCTGGAGGCGGGTGGCGCGTACCGTCGAGGGCATGCGAGCCATCACGTTCGACGACGCTTCCATGTCCGTCACCGACCTGCCCGACCCGGAACCCGGTACGGACGAGGTCCTGATCGAGGTCGCCGCGGCCGGTGTCAACAACGCCGACCTGCAGCAGCGCGCGGGGAACTACCCGCCGCCGCCCGGGGCCTCGGAGGTCCTCGGGCTCGAGGTCTCCGGCACGGTGCGGGCCGTCGGTGCGGGCGTCACGACCGTGGCGGTGGGCGACCGCGTGTGCGCGCTGCTCTCCGGCGGCGGGTACGCGGCACTCGTGGTCGCGCCGGTCACCCAGGTGCTGCCGGTCCCCGAGAGCGTCGACCTGGTCGAGGCGGCCGGGCTGCCCGAGGCCGCCTGCACCGTCTATTCCAACATCGGCATGCTCGCCGGGCTCCGGCCGGGGCAGACGCTCCTGGTGCACGGCGGTACGGGCGGCATGGGGTCACACGCGGTGCTGTGGGCGAAGGCCCTCGGTGCGACGGTGATCGCGACGAGCGGCGGCGACCGCAAGGTCGCCGCGTCCCGTGACCTCGGTGCCGACCTGGTGATCGACCACCGCACCGAGGACTTCGTGGAACGCGTCATGGCGTTCACCGACGGTGTCGGCGTCGACGTGGTGCTCGACGTCGTCGGACCGTCCTACCTGGAGCGGAACCTGCAGGCCCTCGCACCGAACGGGCACATCGCGGTCATCGCCTCGGGCAGCGGCCGCACCGCCGAGCTCGACTTCGGGGTGCTGATGCGGAAGCGCGCGACGATCAGCGGCACGACCCTGCGCGCACGGACACTCGCCGAGAAGGCCGCGATCGTCGAGGCGGTCCGCTACAACGTCTGGCCGCTGGTCGCCGACGGCCGGGTGCGCCCGGTCATCGACTCGGTGCTGCCCCTGGCCGAGGTCGAGGAGGCCCACCGCCGCGTGCGCGACGGCGAGGTGATCGGCAAGGTGCTGCTGACGCCCTAGGCGTGCACGCGGGCGAGGAACTCGACGAGCGCCGGGTGCTGCGGGTGGTCGAGGACGTCGGCGGGGGATCCCTGCTCGACGACCTCGCCGCGGTGCAGGAACACGATCCGGTCGGCGACGTTCCGCGCGAAGTGCATCTCGTGCGTCGTCATCAGGATCGTCGAACCCTGCCGCTTCAGCTCGGTGACCAGGTCGAGCACCTCGCCCACGAGCTGCGGGTCGAGGGCGCTCGTGACCTCGTCGAGCAGCAGGAGTTCCGGGTCCGACGCGATCGCCCGGACGATCGCGACGCGCTGCTGCTGCCCGCCGGACAGGCGGTCGGGGTAGGCATCGGCGAAGGAAGCGAGACCGATCCGGTCGAGCAGCCGGCGCGCGGTGTCCTCGGCCTGGGCCCGTCCGATGCCGTGCACCTGGCGGGAGGCGAGCGTGACGTTGTCGAGCACGCTCATGTGCGGGAACAGGTTGAACTGCTGGAACACCACACCGATGCGCGCCCGAACGGCGTCGACGGCGACGCGAGGGTCGGCGATGTCCGTGCCCTGCAGCAGGATCTCGCCGTCGTCGATGCCCTCGAGCAGATTGACCGTCTTGAGCAGCGTCGACTTGCCGGAGCCGGAGGCCCCGATGACGCAGATGACCTGGTGCCGGTGGACCGTCAGGTCGATCCCGCGCAGGACCTCGTGCTCGCCGAAGGCCTTGCGCAACCCGCGCAGTTCGAGGACCGCGGCGTCCGTACCGGACGCACCACGGGCCTCCTGGCCGGCCTCGCTCATACGGTCCCTCCGATCTGTTCGCGCCGCTGCTGGCGACGCGCGATCGCGTCCGTGACGCGGATCAGCGGCAGGCTGATCACCACGAACAGCAGCCCGGCGACGAAGTACGGCGTGAAGTTGTAGGTCTCGGCCTGCGCGATCTGGGCGGAGCGGACCGCGTCGACGGCCCCGAGGATCGACACCAGACCGACGTCCTTCTGCATCGACACGAAGTCGTTCATGAGCGCCGGGGTGACCTTGCGGATCGCCTGCGGCAGCACCACGAGCCGCAGCGTCTTGGCGTGCGAGAGTCCGAGCGACCGGGCGGCCAGGCGCTGGGAGGGGTGCACGGCCTCCATGCCGGCGCGGAGCACCTCGGCGATGTAGGACGAGTAGGTCAGGGTGATCGCGATCGTGCCCCAGACCTCGGCGGGGAGCCGCGGGAACACCCCGAGCCCGGGGATGCCGTAGCCGACCAGGTAGAGCACGATGATGAGCGGCAGGCCACGGAACAGGTCCGTGTAGCCGGTCGCGAGCATCCGCAGCGGGAAGAACACCGGGTTGCGCAGGCCGCGGACGACCGCGAGCAGCGTGCCGAACACGGCGACGCCGATGGCGCTGAAGAACAGGATCCGGACGTTCAGCCAAAGGCCCAGCAGGATGTCCGGGAACGTGTCGACCGCGGTCTCCGGGTCGAAGAACGACTGCTGCACCGCTGCCCAGCCGGGGGTGTTCACGACGCCGAAGTACACGACGGCGAGCACGACCAGGGTGGAGACGACCGACACCACGACCGAGCGACGGCCACGCTGGCGGCGGTAGAGCCGACGCTCGAGCTCGACCTGGCTCGGCGCGGGTGCGGCGACCGGGGTGCCGGCCCCTGCTGGCAGGGTCATCCGGTTACTTCAGGACCGGCGTGCCGGTCTCCGACGACAGCCACTTGGTCTGCAGGTCCCGCAGGGTGCCGTCGTCGTCGAGGGCCTTCAGGGCCTTGTCGACCTTGCTCGTCAGCTCCGAGCCCTTCGGCAGGACGAAGCCGAACTGGTCGCCCTTGCCGTCGTCGGGGAACTGCGCGGACACGGTGCCGTCGTCGACCTGGGCCGAGGCCATGTAGAACGCCGTCGGCAGGTCGGTGACGATCGCGTCGATCTGCCCGGACTTGAGCGCGAGCACGGCGTCGTCGTTGGAGTTGAACACCTGCGGCGTGACACCGAGGACGTCCTTGACGCTCGCGATGCTCGTCGAACCGGTCGCGACGCCGATCGCGTCCTGCTTGAGGGCAGCGATCGTGGTGTCGCCGGCGGCCTTCGACCCGGAGGTCGTCACGACCGCCTGGGTCGTCGTGTAGTAGGCGCTCGACATGTCGACGGCCTTCTTGCGCTTCGCGTCGATCGAGAACTGCTGGACGTTGAGGTCCCAGTCCTTCGGGCCCGGCGCGATGGCACTGTCGAAGGTGCTGCGCTTCCACACGACGTCGGACTTGCTGTAGCCCATCTCCTTCGCGACCGCGTAGGCCACGGCTGACTCGAAGCCCTTACCGGACTGCGGCTTGTTGTCCTCGACCCAGGGCGAGTACGCCGGGTCACCGGTGGCGATCGTGAGCTTGCCGTCGGTCACGGTGCCGTCGGCGTTGCTGCTGCCCCCGGCGGAGCAGGCCGACAGGGCGAGGGCGGCGACCGCGGCGGTGGCGACGGCGAGGGTGAAGCGGAGGGGACGGGTCACGGTCGGGCCTTCGTGCGAGGGGGGTGGGGGCAGGTCGAAGTGTACTTCGCAGTGGGATACCAACGCGAAACCGTGTCGCGGTGCTACTCGGCGGCAGGGTCCCCGTCGTCGGCCATCGTGAAGTCGTCGAACGAGAAGCCCGGCGACACCAGGCAGCTCAGCAGCACCTCGCCGTCGCCCGGGATCGTCCGCTGCCACACCCCGCCGCGCACGAACGCCTGCGCGTCGTTCACCCGGTCGCGCCCGGCGTCCGGGCCGAGGGTGATCGTCGCACCGGGCTCGGGGGCGTCGCCGTCGCCGCCGAGCTGCAGGTCGACGGTGTCCGGCCCGTGCCACATCCAGATCTCGTCGCTCGTGACCCGGTGCCAGGCGGAGGCCTCGCCCGGGGGCAGCAGGAAGTGGATCAGGGTGGCGGCGGGACGCTCCCCCGCGGGCGTGGTGACCGTCGCCGGCGAGGTCCAGGTGCGGACGTACCAGCCGCCCTCGGGGTGCGGTTCCATGCCGAGGGCGATCGCGCGCTTCGGCACGTCGAGCCACTCGATCAGCTCACCGGTGACGGTTCGGCGCGCGGCCATTCCGGGGTGGGGTGCGGACTCGGTCATCGTTCCTCCTGGTGCGGTGCGGGGATGTCCATGTGCGGGGAAGCCGGTTCGGTGACGACGCCCGCCGCGGCGCGGACGACGCCACGGATCACGGTGGCGGCCGCCCGCCCGGCGCCGTCCTCGACGAGCTCGGCGAGCGCGTCCGGCACGGTCCTGGCGTCGACGTCGAAGACCGCCAGGTCGGCGCGCGCCCCGACGGCGAGGTGCCCGATGCGGTCCGACCCGACGGCGAGGCCCATCGCGTGCGCACCACCGAGGGTCGCCGCCGCGAGCAGCCGCTCGTGCAGGTCACGGTGCCCGTAGCCCTGGGCGCGGGCGATCCGGTGCAGCGCGGTGACGTCGGCCATCAGGTCGAGGGACGGCGACGACGACAGGGAGTCGGTGCCGATCGCGATCGGGCTGCCCTCGCGCAGGTAGTCGGCGACGGGCGGCGGGTCGAGGCCGATGACGGCGTTGGAGCGGGGGCACAGCGCCACCGCGGTGCCACGGGCACGCAGGAGCGCCCGGTCGGCGGCGGTCATGTACACCCCGTGGGCGATGTGGCAGTCCGGCCCGAGCACGCCGAGGCGGTCGACGAACGCGGTCGCGCTGGCACCGAAGCCCAGGGCACGAAGCGCCCGGAACGACGGCACGTTCGCCAGGTGCCAGTCGTTCCCGTGGCCGACGCCGTCGACCCCGTCGAGCCCGGGGACCGGACCGAGGGCGGTGCGCTCCCCCTCGAATGCCGCTTCACCGAGGTGCAGGTGCAGTCGCAGACCGCGCTGCCGCACGATGTCGGGGAGCTCGAGCAGCGGGGCGACCTCGAGCGAGTACGGCGCGTGCGGGGACAGGCCGGCTCCGGGCGTCGTGGGGATCCGGTCGAGTTCGTCGAGCACCTGGTCGCGACCGTGCGACTGCCAGGCGTCGTTCTCCCAGTCCATCACCTCCCAGTACGCGATGCCGCCGAGGCCGGCGTCCTGCAGGGCGGTCGAGGCCTCGATGTCGGTGACGATGTCCGCGATGCTCGTGACGCCGGCCAGGATCGACGCCCGTGCACCGTCCGCGGCTTCGGCCCGCCAGTCGTGCGGTTCGGCGTAGTCGACGTTGAACGCTGCGGCCCAGTCCTCGAATCCGCTGTACTGCCGTTGGCCGACACTGGCCATGCCGGTGTACTGGAGGTGCGAGTGCGCGTTCACGAGTCCGGGCAGGAGCGCGCCACGCCACTGCCGCTCGGTGAAGGTCGCGTCGGACCCGGTGAGCTGGTCGATGACCCACGACCGGTCGCCGACGTGCAGGATCCGGCCGTCCTGCACGGCGACCGCGCCGTCCGCGATCGGTGGCGCCGTCATCGGGACGACGACGCGCGCCGAGTGCACCGTGACCGGGTGCTGTCGGGCGCTCACGCCGGGTCTCCGAAACGGTGCGTCCGGACGTCCGGCTCGCGGTCCGCCGGGTGTTCAGGGGGAAGGCTGGGAGGCCCGACGTACGTTCCGAAGGCGGCGAGCGCCGTGCGGGCGGTCACGTCGTCGACCGCGGGGTCGATCGGCACGACGGCACGCTCCAGTTCGTCGCCGCGTTCCAGGAGCATCCGGACGGCGCCGAGCTGCACGGCGAACGACAGGTCCATGATCTCGACCGGGTTGCCCTCGGCCGCGGTGATGTTGATGCAGCCACCGTCGTCGAGCACGATCGGCCCACCGTCGGACCCGGGGAACACGAACCGCTCGGCCTTCGGGCCCACGTCCTGGCGCCGGGCCCCGGCGGCGAGCGCGCCGTCGACGGCGATCTCCTGGTCGACCCCTCCGGCGACGGCGAGGACCGCACCGTCCGCGCAGGCACGGAGCACCTCGAGGTCGATGGTGTGCGACACCCCGGTGGCGCTCATCACGAGGTCGGCGTCACACACCGCCTCGACGAGCGGGGCCACGGCGTACCCGGCGAACCGCGCCTGCAGGGCGCGGACCGGGTCGGTCTCGGCGACCGTCACCCGGAACCCGAGGGCTGTGAGCACCAGGGCGACCCCTTCGCCGACGTGCCCGAACCCGGCGACGACCGCCGCGCCTCCCGGGATCACCCGGTGTGTGCCGGACGCGAGCCCGTCGACCAGGTCGAGCACCGCGAACACCGTCGACTGCCCGGTGCCGTACCGGTTGTCGAAGAACGTCTTGGTGCGGGCGTCGTTCACCGCGATCACCGGGATGCCGAGCTCGCCACGCGCCGCAAGTACACGCAGGGGTCGCAGGCCGCTCGTGGTCTCCTCGGCGGCTCCGAGCATCGTCGGCAGCAGGTCGGGGCGTTCCTGGTGGGCGAGCCGGATGACGTGCGAGCCGTCGTCGAGCAGGATGTGCGGCGCGGTGTCGAGCATCGCGAGGGCCAGCTGCTTCTGCTCGGGGAGCGTCGCCGTGCTGCTCGCGAAGACCGCCAGGCCGGCGGACCGCAGTGCCTCGGCGACGGCGTCGTCGGTCTCGTCGGCGTGGGCGTAGACGACGACCTCGGCGCCGGCGTCACGGAGGAGCAGGCTCAGCACCGCCGTCTTGGGCTCGAGGAACATCGCGACGCCGATGCGGGTGCCGCGCAGGAGTCCGCCGTCGCGGAGCTCCGCGGCGACCGAGCGGGCGACCGGCATGGAACGTCGTGCCCAGCGCAAGCGGGCGTCCGCTGCGGGGTCGTCTTCGAGGTCGCGGCCGGTGGACACCAGGAAGACGTCGTCGGAGAGCATCGGGACGGCGAGCACGCCGGGGCGGGCCGATGTGACGGGACCGAAGGCGTCCTCGTCGACGGCGGGCAGGTACCGGCCGGCGTCGATGACGACCAGCGTGGTGCCCCGCGGGCGGTCGGCGGCCTGCTCGACCGCGGGGGTCGACTCCTCGGGCGTGCCGAGGCACCAGAGCTGGTCGACGAGGTCGGACGGGTGCTGCTGGTCCGACTGATCGGCCTCGCGCGCCCCGAGTGCGGTCAGCAGGTGCCGCAGTGCCGCGGCGTCACGGGGGTCACCGCCGACGATGCGGAACCGGCGGGCGGCGACGAGCAGGTTGGTCGCGGCGGCGAAGCGCCGGACGGCCGCCGAGGCCCAGGCCAGCGTCGCGGGATCGGGTGCTGGCGGCATGTGCCAATCGTAGGGCGAGCGGGGCGCGGGTCCGGCGGCGCTCCGGGAATGCCCGGGGGCGCTCCGACGTACTCTCTGCACATGAGCGATGCGACGACTGCCCCCGACCGCGTGACCATGTTCGGTGCCGACTGGTGCCGCGACTGCCGTCGGTCCAAGGCGCTGCTCGACACCCTCGGCGTGGACTACGAGTACGTCGACGTGGAGCAGGACCTGTCCGCGGCCGACCGTGCCGAGGCGATCAGCGGCCGGAAGAACATCCCCGTCGTGGTGCTGCCCAACGGCAAGCACTTCGTCGAGCCGTCCGACGCCGAGCTGCGGGCCGAGCTGGAGGCCTCCGGCGTCGTCTGATCGCCACTGGCCGCTGCGACTTCACGCGCCCAACGACACCTCACGGGCACTGTGGCGCGTGAGGTGTCGCTGAGCGCGAGCGGTCGCCGCACCGGCACCCCGAGCGGACATCGGATGAATCAGGCATCATGAGCGCGTGATCATCGACGCTCACCACCACCTGTGGGATCCCGCCGACCGGCCGTACCCCTGGATGGACGACTCGGTCGCTCCGATCCGCCGCCGGTTCGACGTGGACGACCTCCGCGCCGCCGCCCGGAGCACCGACGTCACCCGGACGATCGTCGTGCAGGCCGTGCACGACCCCGGCGAGACCGCCTGGCTCCTCGAGCAGCCCGAGCCGGTCGCCGGGGTCGTCGGCTGGGTGGACCTGACCGCCCCGGACGTCGTCGACCGGATCGCCGCACTGATCGCGGGGTCCGGCGGGGACCGGCCGGCCAGCACCCGCCTGGTCGGCATCCGCCACCAGGCGCACGACGAACCGGACCCGGACTGGCTCGCCCGGCCCGAGGTCGTTCGCGGGGTCCGTGCGGTGGCCGCCGCCGGCCTGGTGTTCGACGTGCTCGTCCGAGCGCGTGAGCACCGCGCCGCCCTCGCGCTGCTCGACGCCGTGCCCGAGGGATCGTTCGTCCTCGACCACGCCGGCAAACCCGACATCGCGGGCGGGGACCCCGGGTGGGCGGCCCGGATCGACGACTTCGCTACGCGTCCGAACGTGGCCTGCAAGGTGTCCGGACTGTTCACCGAGGCCGGACCGGAGTGGCGACGGCAGCCCGTCGACCGGTACGTGCGTGCCGTGGTCGAGCGGTTCGGCCCCGATCGGTCGCTGTTCGGGTCGGACTGGCCCGTCTCGACGCTCGCCACGACCTACGACGACGTGGTGCGGCGGACCACCGACGCGCTGGCCGACCTGACCGCGGACGAACGGCAGTCGGTGCTGAGCGGGACGGCGGAGCGCACGTACCTGCATGGGAGGACCCTCAGCACCGGCGACCTTGTCGGCACGCCGGAGCAGACATAGGATGTCTCTGGTTGCGCCGGTGCAGCCGGAGAGCGAGGAACGATGCAGTTCGCACGACTCGGCCGCGCGGGCGCGGAGATCCCCGTCGCGGTCGACACCGACGGCGAGGTCCTCGACCTCCGCCCGATCACGACCGACATCGGCGGGGCCTTCCTGGCGTCCGACCCGGTCGCCCGCGTCCGGCACGCGCGGAGCGCCGGGGACCTCCGAGCGCTGCCCGGCGCCGAGGGCCTCCGCCGCGGTGCACCGGTGGCCCGTCCCGGCAAGGTCGTCTGCATCGGCCTGAACTACCGCGACCACGCCGCCGAGACCGGCGCCGAGATCCCGACCGAGCCGATCGTGTTCATGAAGGACCCGATGACGGTGATCGGCCCGGACGACGAGGTCCTGATCCCCCGCGGCAGCGAGAAGACCGACTGGGAGATCGAACTCGCCGTCGTCATCGGGCAGACCGCCCGCTACTGCGACTCCGACGAGGCCGCGAGCGCCTGCATCGCCGGCTACGCCATCGCCAACGACGTCTCCGAACGCGCATTCCAGCTCGAGCGCGGCGGCCAGTGGGACAAGGGGAAGTCCTGCGAGACGTTCAACCCGCTCGGCCCGTGGCTGGTCACCCCCGACCAGGTCGACCCGGCGGCGCTCGCACTCCGGCTCGCCGTCAACGGCGAGGTGCGGCAGGACGGCACCACCGCCGACATGATCTTCCGACCCGTCGAGATCGTCCGGTACCTGTCGCAGTTCATGGTGCTGTACCCGGGCGACGTCATCAGCACGGGCACACCGGCCGGGGTCGCCCTGGCCGGACACGCGCCGTACCTGCAGCCCGGCGACGTGGTCGAGCTCACCGCCGACGGGCTCGGCTCGCAGCGCCAAACAGTGGGAGCAGCCTGATGACCGACACCACCGCGACCGGAATGCTCAGCACCCACGCGGGTCTCCGCGCGATCGTCACCGGCGGCGCCTCCGGCATCGGCGCGGCCATCGCGGCCGCACTGCAGGAGCGCGGCGCAGCGGTCGCCGTGCTCGACCTGCAGCCGTCCACCGCCGAGGCACTCGTCTCCGTCACCTGCGACGTGTCGTCCGACGAGTCCGTCCGTGCCGCCGTCGCGTCGGCCGTCGACCAGCTCGGCGGTCTCGACGTGCTCGTGAACAACGCCGGCATCGGCGCCCAGGGGACGGTCGAGGACAACACCGACGACGAGTGGCGCCGCGTGTACGAGGTCAACGTCCTCGGCGCCGTGCGCCTGTCCCGCGCCGCACTCCCCCACCTCCGAGCGTCGGACAGCGCGAGCATCGTCAACACGTGCTCCGTCGCGGCCACCGCCGGGCTGCCCCGGCGGGCGCTCTACTCCGCCACGAAGGGGGCGATCTCCGCACTCACCCGCGCGATGGCCGCCGACCACGTCCGCGAGGGCATCCGCGTCAACGCCGTCAACCCCGGCACCGCCGACACCCCGTGGATCGCGCGACTCCTGTCGTCCGCGGACGACCCGGCCGCCGAACGCGCCGCGCTCGAGGCACGCCAGCCGCACGGACGTCTGGTGCAGGCGGCGGAGGTCGCCGAGGCGGTCGCCTACCTGACGAGCCCGCTCGCCCGGTCGACGACGGGCGTCGAGCTGGCGGTCGACGGCGGGATGCAGGCGCTCCGGCTGCGGCCGGCCTGATGGTCGCCCAGCGGCTCAGCCGCACCGGCCTGGAGGCCCGCCCCGGGTATCGTCGGGACGTCCCGTCGCGCACGCGGCCGGGTCCACAGGAGGTGGTGACGTGGCGTCGTTGACCGACGATGCGATCGCACGCATCCAGCAGATGATCGTGAGCGGCGAACTCCAACCCGGCCAGCGCCTCCCGCCCGAGAAGGAACTGAGCGAGTCGCTCGGGCTGTCCCGCAACAGCCTCCGTGAAGCGGTGAAGGCGCTCGAGCTGATCCGCGTGCTCGACGTCCGACGCGGCGACGGCACCTACGTGACGTCGCTCGAACCGGGCGTCCTGCTCGAGGCGGTGTCGTTCGTCGTCGACATGCACCATGACCGGTCGCTCGTCGACCTGCTCGAGGTGCGCCGCATCCTGGAGCCGGCGTCCGCCGTCCTGGCGACGGCCCGTGCCACGGAGCAGCAGATCGACGAACTCGCGACCCTGATGCAGTCCGTCGGCGAGGACACCGGCGTCGAGGACCTCGTCGCCCACGACCTGCTGTTCCACTCGACCATCGCGGGCATCGGCGGCAACCAGTACCTGTCCGGGCTGCTCGACGCCCTGTCGAGCAAGACGGTGCGGGTGCGGGTGTGGCGCGGGCTGACGCAGAACGGCTCGGTGCAGCGGACCCTCGACGAGCACGCGGCCATCGTCGACGCCATCCGGCGCCGGGATCCGCAGCTCGTGCAGGCCCTCGTCGTGTCCCACGTCGAAGGTGTCGAGCGCTGGTTGCGGCGCTCCCTCGACTGAACCCGACAATCCTCCCAGGAACCTCGGAGTTGTGTCGGTCCTCGGCCCTGACTCCGGCAACCATGCCGCGGCAACCGCACCCACGAGGAGGACACCGTGCTCGGTCTCATCATCAGCTTGATCATCATCGGACTCATCGCCGGCGCTCTCGCCCGGCTCATCATCCCCGGCAAGCAGAACATCGGCATCCTCATGACGATCGTCCTGGGCATCGTCGGCTCGTTCGTCGGCGGGTTCCTCGGCTACCTGATCTTCAACCACGACGGGAACGACGGCTTCTTCCAGCCCGCCGGCATCATCGGCTCGATCATCGGCGCCATCATCGTGCTGTTCATCTACACGCGCGTCGCCGGCCGCGGTTCGCGCCGCTAGGTACCACGTGTTGCCGGTCCGACCGGCGCACCACCGAAGTCACCCCGAACCACGCAGACGCGTGGTTCGGGGTGACTTTCGTCGTACGTGGCGTCACATCGCGAGCAGGCCCGCTGCACGCAGGTCGTCCCAGAGCGCCTCGGGCACGACGGCGGCGGCCCGGGCGACGTTCGAGCGCACCTGGTCGGCAGACTGCACCCCGAGCGCGATCGCCGCGACCGCCGGGGCCCGACGCGGGAACGCCAGCGCGGCCTCGGGCAGCGTGACCCCGTGGCGCTCGCAGACGTCGGCGATGGAATTCGCCCGCGCGAGCAGCTGCGCGGAGGCCTCGGCGTAGTCGTAGGTCGCACCCGCCGAAGGGCGCTCCTGCCCGAGCAGCCCCGAGTTGTAGACCCCGACCGCCACGACCGCGACGCCCAGCGACGCGCACCGGTCGACGAGCGCCGACGCCGGTTGCTCGAGCAGGGTGTACCGCCCGGCGAGCATGACGACGTCGCAGAGCCCGGTGTCGACGGCCGCCGACAGCGCCTCGACGGAGTTCGACCCGACGCCGACCGCCCGCACGACGCCCTCGTCGCGGAGCTCGGCGAGCGTCGGCAGCGCCTGGGTCAGACCGTCGGTGAGTGAGTACACGTCCGGGTCGTGCAGGTAGGCGACGTCGACGTGGTCAAGCCCGAGGCGGCCGAGCGACTCGTCGAGCGAGCGCCGCACGCCCGACGGCGACGGGTCCCACTGCCGCACGGTGTCGTCCGGCACCGCGAAGCCCCCGGACGCCAGGTCGTCGCCGTCACCGCGCCCGGGCACGAGCACCCGCCCGACCTTCGTCGACACGAGGAACTCCGTCCGGGGGCGTCCGGCGAGCGCCGCACCGAGCCGCCGTTCGGACAGGCCCAGGCCGTAGTGCGGGGCGGTGTCGAACCCGCGGACGCCGGCGTCCCACGCGGCGTCGACCGTGGCGCGGGCGTCGTCGTCGGACACCGGACGGAGCAGGTTGCCGATGCCGGCCCCGCCGAACCAGAACGGACCGCGGTCGAGGTCCAGGTCGAGGTCGAGGGCCGTCACGGGTCCACCTGGTCCGCGTGGTGCACCTGGTCCGCCAGCGACCAGACCCGTGGGACCCCGTCGTCGTCGCCCGAGTAGTCGTCGTCCGCCTCGAGCAGCGGGTTGATCGTCTCCTGCCACTCGGCGTTGACCGGGTCGTCGGCGAGCGCCCGGCGCATCGCCCGGTGGTCCTCGACCTCGATCAGGTGGACCAGGTCGAGCCCGTCCCGCCAGATCGTCCAGTCGTGCACGCCGGCCTCGCGCAGTCGCGCCGCGAGCGCGGGCGGGACCGAGGTGTGCACGGTGTCGTACGCCGCCTCGTTCCCGGCCCGCAGTCGCGTCCGCGTCAGGATCCGCTGCATCAGTCGCGCAGGAACAGCTCGACGACGGGCACGGCGACGTCGGGCCGCACGATCGGCAGCGTCAGGGTGAGCGTGCCGGCGGGCTGACCGCCGAGCCCGGTGTTCTGCGCCCGGGTGCCCGGCGGGATCTCGCGGAAGTGGATCTCCGAGGCGTCGTTGAGCAGCTGCGCGTACGCCACCCGGCCGGCGAGGTCGGGCAGGTGCACGTGCTCGAAGGGCCAGGCGAACAGGTGCAGGTACAGGCGGTTGCCGTTCTGCGTGTAGACGGTGTTCCGCGGGGCGACGAACCGCGACGGCCCCGCCCCGTACACCGAGCGAGCGTGCTGGTGCATCCACGTCCCGATGCCGTCGAGTGTCTGCCGCGAGACCCCGTCGAACTCACCGCGACCGGTCGGGCCGATGTTGAGCAGCATGTTCCCGTTGTTCGAGACGCCGTCGACGAGCATGCGGACGAGCAGGTCGACCGGCTTCAGGTTCAGGTTGTCGCGGTCGTAGCCCCACGAGCCGTTCAGCGTCTGGCAGGCCTCCCACGGCACCGGGACGCCGTCGACCTCCATCGGCTTGTCGGGCTGGTACTGCTCGGGGGTGACCAGGTCACCGGGGATGTCGAGCCGGTCGTTCACGATGATGCCGGGCTGCAGCCGCTTGGTCAGCGCCATGAGTTCCTCGGCCCCCCACTCGTCCCGGCCCTTGCCGCCCCAGATGTCCTCGTGGTCGTTGTCCCGGTACGAGAAGTCGTAGAACAGGTAGTCGATCTGCCCGTAGTCGGTGAGCAGCTCCTCGACCTGACCGTGGAGGTACTCGCGGTAGCGCGACATGTCGCGGCCCTCGTTGAACGCCTCGATCTCCTCCGGCGAGTCGTCGCGCCGGGGGTGCACGCCGTCGACGGTGAAGTCCGGGTGGTGCCAGTCGATGAGCGAGTGGTAGAAGCCGACCCGCAGCCCCTCGGCACGGACGGCGTCGACGAACTCGCGCACGATGTCACGGCCGAACGGGGTGTTCGTGGACTTGTAGTCGGTCAGGGCGGTGTCCCACAGGCAGAAGCCCTCGTGGTGCTTCGTGGTGAGGACGACGTACTTCATCCCCGCCTGCCGTGCCCGACGTGCCCAGTCCGCGGCGTCGAACAGGTCCGGGTCGAAGTGGTCGAAGTACTTCTGGTAGTCCTCGTCGGTGATCCGTTCGCGGTTCTTCACCCACTCGTGCCGTGCCGGCAGGGCGTACAGCCCCCAGTGGATGAACATGCCGAACCGGTCGTGGGAGAACCACGCGGGGAACCCCGCGGAGTCGGTCGCGGTCTGCGGCTCGGCAGGTGCGGTGATGGTCATGAGGCCAGTGTTCCTTTCAGTGGAGGACGAGAGGGTGACGGCGGCGGTGTCACCGGCCGCCGAGACCGCTGGTGACGATCCCCTTGACGAGGTGCTTCTGGAGCAGGATCAGCAGGACCACCGTGGGCAGCATCGAGATCACCGACGCCGCCATCACGAGGTTCCACTCGGAGCCCTGCTGCCCGAAGAACTGCTGCAGGCCGAGCGGGATGGTGCCACGGGCCTCGACGTCGTTGACGATGACGAGCGGCCAGAGGAACGAGTTCCAGTACGCGATGAACGAGAACACGGCGAGGACCGCCATCGTCGGTCGGGCCAGCGGGAGCATCACCGAGAAGAACGTCCGGATCGCTCCGGCTCCGTCCACCCGGGCGGCGTCGTCGAGCTCCTGCGGCACGGTGAGGAAGAACTGCCGCACCAGGAACGCGCCGAGTGCCGTGAACGCCCACGGGATGATGAGCGCCTGGAACGTGTCGACCCACCCGAAGCCCTGCATCATCACGTACATCGGGATGACGAGGACGTCCTGCGGGATCATCAGCGTCGCCAGGAACAGGACGAACACCGTGTTCCGGCCGCGCCACCGCAGTCGCGAGAACGCGTAGCCGGACAGCACCGCGACGGCGACGTTGATCGCCGTGCCGGCCGCGGCGACGAAGACGCCGTTCAGGATGAACCGGGCGAACGGCAGGTACGTGAACGCCTGTGCGTAGTTGCCCCACTCGATGGACGAGCCCCAGAGCGTCGGCGGGGTCGTGAACACGTCGGCCGACGGCTTCAGGCTCGTCGCCACCATGTAGATGAGCGGCGAGACGAACAGCAGGGCCACCAGGCAGAGCAGCACGTAGCCCACCGCGTCGCGCACCCGGCCGGTCTGCCGGTGCGTGCGGGGCAGCGCCCGCGGGTTGATCGTCCGGTTGGACGAGGTCAGCTCACTCATAGTGCACCCACCGCTTCTGTCCGAGGAACTGGATGGCCGTGATGCCGAGGATGATGACGAACAGCACCCACGCTCCGGCCGATGCGAGTCCGAGCTGCTGGGTCTGGAACCCCGTGTTGTAGATGTACTGCACCAGGGTCTCGGTGGCGGTGCCGGGGCCGCCCTTCGTCAGGACGAACGGCTGCACGAACACCTGGAACGAGGTGATCAGGGTCATCATCGTCGCGAAGAAGATCGACGGCGAGATGAGCGGGAACTTGATCCGCCAGAACATCTGCCAGGCGTTCGCCCCGTCGAGCTGCGCAGCCTCGATCTGGTTCTCCGGCACCGAGTCGAGCGCCGCCGAGAAGATCAGCATGTTGTAGCCGAACCCCTGCCAGACGCTCATCGCGACGACGGCGAGCATGGCCCAGTTGTCGTCGGCCAGGAAGTTCGGGGCGTTCACGCCGACGGTCGACTGCAGCGTCGCGTCGATGGCACCGCCCGGCTGGTACAGCATCCGCCAGACGACGACGTTCGCGACGATCGGCGTGATGGTCGGGATGAAGAACAGCACGCGGAAGACGTGCCGGTGGCGGATCTTCGGCGTGAGCCAGGCCGCGAGTCCGAGGGACACGACCAGGTTGAGCGGCACGTAGAGCACGACGAACAGCACGGTGTTCAGCGTCACGGTGCGGAAGATCGGGTCGGAGAACAGCTGCGCGTAGTTCGACAGGCCGGCCCACGAGCGTTCGCCGAGCATCGGCCAGTTCATGAAGCTCACGACGAGCGACGCGAGGATCGGGAACGCCGTGAACACGACGAGGCCGATCGAGTGCGGAGCGGCGAAGGCGGCGCCCCACCAGGAGCGGCGGCCGAGCTCGGCGTCGGCGCCGCTGTCCTTCCGGCGCGGGGCCGCGCCGGTCGCGACCGCGACCGCGGGGGCGGGCAGCGCCGCCTCGGCGGGTGGGTCCTGGATGGTGGTCATGCGACGACCTCCTCGTCGTTCGCGCGGTCCTGGTCAGGGGCTGAGACAGGCCGGGAGGCGCGGGGCGGGGTCCACCCGCGCCTTCCGGCCGTCAGGGGGTGACGCCCGTCACTGCGAGCCGAGCTGGCTCGCGATGGACGACATCGTCTCCTTGCCGGAGGTCTGTCCGTTCACCGCCTGCAGGGCGTACTGCGCGAAGAGCTGGTTGAGCTGGTCGCTCTGCTTGTTGCCGGGCAACGGGGTGGCGTTCTCGAGGCCGGTCTTCAGGGCGTCCTCGACCCCGTCGATGCCGGCGTTGTCGTACCAGGCCTGCTGCGCCGCGGTGCGTGCCGGGAAGGCGCGACCCTGCTCGGCGAGCGAGGTGAGCGTGGCCTCGTTCGTCATCGTGGTGATGGCCTTGAACGCCTGCTCGGGGTACTTGCACTGCTTCGAGATGCCGAAGCCCGACCCGGCGGCGAACGAGCTGGGGCCGTCCGTTCCCGAGGGGATCGTCGTGATGCCGAGGTCGAACTTGACCTTGGCCTTCTGGCTGATGATCGACCAGGGGCCGTCGCTGTACATCGCGACGTCACCGGACACGAACGCGTTGTCGTCGGTGGAACCGTCGGTGCTCGCCTGTGTGGCGTAGCCGTCCTTCACCAGACCGCCGATCCAGTCGAGCCCCTCGGCGAACTCCGCGTTCGAGGCGTCGAGCGTGCCGTCCTCGTCGATGACCCGACCGCCGTTGTAGCCGAGGACCATCGACTCGAGGGGGATGTCCTCCACGCTCGTGCCCCAGATCGGCGTGCCCGCGGCCTTGAGCTCCTTCGCAGCATCCTCGAACTCGTCGACCGTCCAGCCCGGCTTCGGCTCGTCGACGCCCGCCTTCTCGAAGATGTCCTTGTTGTAGAACATGACCATGGGGCCGGTGTCGTACGGCAGCCCGTAGAGCTTGCCGTCGACCTTCATGCCGTCGAGCCCGGTCTGGTCGTACTCACCCAGGTCGAGGTCGGCCTGCTTCGCCATGTCGTCGATCGGCACGAGCACGTCCGTGTAGTTCGCGGCGCGGAGCGACTGGATGCTCACGATGCACGGGGCGGTGCCGGTCGACAGCTGCGTGCGGAGCTTCGTCCAGTAGTCGTTGAACGGGGAGCCCTGGATCGACACGTCCACGTCGTCGTCCGTCTTGACGGTGTCGGCGACCTTCTGCCACGCGGCCTTGTCCTCCTTCCCGGCGATCCACATGGCCCAGGTGAGGGAGTCCTTCGACTGGCCGTCGCTGGCGTTGCTGCCAGCGGAACAGCCGGTGAGCACGAGCACGGCAGCTGCTGCTGCCGCCAGCCCGGCGGTACGTCGTCGTTGCATCGGTGTCTCCACTTCGTCGTGGTGATGGGGTGTGCGGGGAGGGGGAGTCAGGCGACCCGGACGGCGTCCGGGACGTGCGCTGCGTCGGACTCGGCCCAGACCGGGCCGTCCGGGAACGCGTGGGTGGTCAGGGTGTCGGCGAGCATCTCGGTGCCGGCGCCGGGCGTGGTCGGCGGCCAGTAGCGGCCGTCGTGGACGTCGACCGGTGTCACGAAGTGCTCGTGCAGGTGGTCGACGAACTCGATGCACCGGGTGTCGAGGTCGCCGGTCAGGGCGACCGCGTCGAACATCGACAGGTGCTGCACCGCCTCGCACAGGCCGACGCCGCCGGCGTGCGGGCACACACGGACGCCGTGCTTGGCGGCGAGGAGCAGGATCGCCAGGTTCTCGTTCACCCCGGCGACCCGGGTGGCGTCGATCTGCAGCACCGACATCGACCCGGCCTGGATCAGCTGCTTCGCGATCACCCGGTTCGCCATGTGCTCCCCCGTCGCGACCGGGATCGGGGCGATGCGCCGGGCGATCTCGGCGTGGGCGAGGATGTCGTCCGGGCTCGTCGGCTCCTCGACCCACGCGACGTCGAAGGGGCGGAGCCGGTCGATCCACGCCACGGCCTCGTCGACGTCCCAGCGCTGGTTCGCGTCGATCGCGATCCGGACGTCCGGGCCGACGGTGGCGCGGGCGATGCCCATCCGTCGGACGTCCTCGTCGACGTCGCCGCCGACCTTCAGCTTGATCTGGGTGAACCCGTCGTCCACGGCTTCCCGGCACAGCCGCGCGAGCTTCTCGTCGTCGTAGCCGAGCCAGCCCGGGGTCGTCGTGTAGGCACGGTAGCCCTCACGCTCCAGGCGCGCTCGACGTTCGGCACGCATCGGTTCGGCGGCGCGGAACAGTTCGAGCGCCTCGGCCGGGGTGATCGCGTCGGTCAGGTACCGGAAGTCCACCAGGTCGACGAGCTCCTCGGGTCGCAGGTCGGCGAGCAGGGCCCACAGCGGCTGCCCCGCACGCTTCGCCCGGAGGTCCCACAGGGCGTTCACCACGGCGCCGATCGCCATGTGCATGACGCCCTTCTCCGGGCCGAGCCACCGCAGCTGCGAGTCGTGCACCATCGCGCGCCAGGTGCCGCCCATGTCGGCGAGGACCGCCTCGGCATCGGCGCCGACGACGTGCCCACGGAGGGCTGCGATCGCCGACTCCTGCACCTCGTTGCCGCGGCCGATGGTGAAGACGAAGCCGGTGCCGACCAGGCCGTCGAGCGCGTCGGTGGTGAGCTCGACGTAGGCAGCGGAGTAGTCGGGTGCGGGATTCATGGCGTCGGACCCGTCGTGCTCTCGCGAGGTCGGGAACCGGATGTCGTGCACGTGCAGACCGGTGATGCGGCTCATCTGTGTCTCCTGCCGTCCGGTCTCCGTCGACCGAACGGTGCAATCAAAACATCCGATGTCTTGTGCGTCAAGAGCCTTGTTCTTGCGGTTCTGGCGAAAGTGGTCGCCCAACCGTCCGATGACTGCGCGACCGACGGTGTGGACGCGACAACGGCCTGGAGGCGCGGTGCGGGTCCGACCCGCACCGCGCCTCCAGGCCGTGGTCGCCCCGCGCCGGGGGCGACGCGATGGTCACGCTGGTCAGGCGGTGGCGAGCCGCCCCATCTCGGCGACGACCGCGCGCAGCCGCGCAGCGAGCTCGTCGCGGGAGCCGTCCGCCGACCGGTGGGCGGACTCGATCACGGCGGCCATCACGAGGGTGGTCGCGGTCCGCGCAGTGTCCTCGTCGACGCGCTCGGCGGCGACCGCCAGCACGGTCTGCCGTGCGTGCGCCATCCACTGCATCATCGCCGGGACCATCTCGGGGCGGGCTCGGACGAGCTCCTTCATGCGCCGGCGGTCCTGCGGCAGGGTGACCGTGTGCGCGACGAGGTCGCAGAGGTCGGCCACGAGCGGACCCGTGGATCCGAGGAACGCAGTGCGTGCCGCGTCCGGGACCGTCGTCGCCGGCAGTCCGAGGGCTGCCTCGGCCTTCGACGGGAAGTAGTTGAAGAACGTCCGCGGGGAGACCCCGGCGTCCGCGCAGATCTGCTCGACGGTCACCCCGGCGAGCCCGTGGTCGGTGACCAGGGCGAGTGCCGACCGGTGGATGGCGGACCGGGTCTGCTGCTTCTTGCGTTCCCGCAGGCCACAGTCGCTCGCGACGAGGTCCTCGGTGGTGGTGGGCTGGTGCACGTGCTGCGCTCCGTCCTGCTCTCGGGTCCGTGCGACGCCGGGCCTCCGCGTCGCGTGACGGGGAGGCCCGGCGTGGTTCAGACCTGCGACCGACCGCCCTGGACGGGGATCGAACCGGTGACCGGGGCGGTGGGCGAGCCCATCGTGTCCGCGGCCCGCACGGCCTGCGCCTCGAGGTCGTCGGCGGTGCCGGCGTCGTCCGCCTGTTCCTGCAGGGCCGAGCTCTTGCGGAGCGGCGGCGCCTTGAAGAAGAAGCTCAGGACGAACGCGAGCAGGATCACCGCGAAGCCGACCCAGTAGACGGTCACGGCCGAGGCGTTGAACCCGGACATGAACGGCCGGGTCAGGGCCGAGTCCGCACCGTTGAGGTACGACGTGTCGCTCGTCTCGGCATTCGAGTCGCTCGAGTCGTTCGCGCCCTTGTCGATCTGCTTCGACAGTTCCGGTGCGAGCTGGTCCACCCAGTAGGTGCGCTGCCCGGAGTCCGACCAGTCGACGACGAGCCGGCCGTCCTGCACGCTCGCGTGCGCCTTGTCGGCGGCGGCGGTGAGCGCCTGCTGCTGCACGGCATCGGGAGCCCCGGCAGTGGCCTGGGTCACCTGGTCGGTGGCGGTGTCGAGTCCGGACTGCACCTGCTGCTGGAGCGGGGTGACGATCGGGTTCCAGATCTGGTCCATGACGCCCTGGTTCGCCTTCGCGCTGGCGACCTCCGGGTCGAGCGCCGCGCTGAGGGCGGGCTTCAGGTTCGACTCGTCCGCCGTGGCGTGCAGGATGTTCGTCGGCATGAGCGAGAACAGGACGGACAGCAGGACGGCGGTACCGAGCGTGCCACCGATCTGGCGGAAGAACGTGGCGGACGACGTCGCCACACCCATGTCACGCGGCTGCACCGAGTTCTGCGATGCCAGGGTGATGCTCTGCATGAGCTGGCCGAGCCCGAGGCCGATCAGGAACATGCCGATCATCAGGAACCACAGCGGCTTGTCGATCGTCATGAACGTCAGGACGACGTAGCCGAGCGACACCAGCGCCGTGCCGATGACCGGGAAGATCCGGTACCGGCCGGTGCGGGCCACGATCTGCCCCGAAGCGATCGAGGCGATCATCAGGCCACCGATCATCGGCAGCGTCGCGAACCCGGACTCGGTCGGCGTCAGGCCGGTGACGATCTGCAGGTACAGCGGGATGGTGAGCATCGCGCCGAACATCGCGAAGCCGACCAGGAAGCCCAGGATGGTCGCCATCGAGAACGTGCTCGAGCGGAAGAGCTTGAGCGGGATGATCGCGTCGTCCTGCATGCGGGTCTCGATCGCCAGGAAGGCAACGAGGCCGAGCGCACCGATGACGTAGCAGGCGATCGCGCTGGCCGAACCCCAGCCCCACGCGCGGCCCTGCTCCGCGACGAGGAGCAGCGGGGCGAGCGTGACGATGACCGAGGTCGCACCCCACCAGTCGATGCGCGGCTTGGCCTTGGCCTCGCCGAACTTCGGCAGGTGCAGGAACGCGATCACCATGAGGAGCGCGGCGACGCCGATCGGCACGTTGATCAGGAAGACCCAGCGCCACCCGGTGATGCCGACGATCGAGCTCGCACCGGCGAACAGGCCGCCGATCAGCGGGCCGATCACGGACGAGATGCCGAAGACCGCCAGGAAGTACCCCTGGTACTTCGCACGCTCACGGGGCGCGAGGATGTCGCCCATGATCGCGAGCGGCAGCGACATCAGCGCACCGGCACCGATGCCCTGGAACGCGCGGAAGGCGGCGAGCATGGTCATCGACGTCGACAGGGTCGAGAGCAGCGACCCGAGGATGAAGACCGCGATGCCGAAGATGTAGAGCGGGCGACGGCCGAAGACATCGGAGAGCTTGCCGTAGATCGGCGTGGTGATGGTCGACGCGATCAGGTAGGCCGTCGTGACCCAGGCCTGCTGGTCGAGGCCGTGCAGGTCGTCACCGATCGTGCGGATCGCCGTGCCGACGATGGTCTGGTCGAGCGACGACAGGAACATGCCCGCCATCAGGCCGTAGATGACGAGCAGGATCTGGCGGTGCGACATGATCGGCTTGCCCGGCGTGCTCGCCGGGGAGTCCTGTCGTCCGCGCGACACCTCGACGGGTGCGGTGGCAGTGGACATGCGGAGTTCCTCACAGGGGATGTGGCGTGGTGGTCGTCGGCCTGGTCGGGACCCCGATCGGGTGTCAACCTTGCAGGCTCTGCAACTTTACACCGCCAGCACCTTTGCTGACAACGCAAAGTTGCCGAGCGTGCACGTTCGTGTACGGGTTCTCAGGTAACGTCGGCGCATGGGGCGAACCACCTGGACCGATGTACCGACGACGCTGCGGCAGCAGGTGGAGGGGGTGCTGGGCGGCCCGGTCGTGACCGCCGAGTCCCAGGCGAGCGGGTGGTCTCCCGGCAGCGCCGACCGGGTGACGACCGCGGCGGGACGACGGGCGTTCGTGAAGACCGTGTCACGCTCGCGCAACGAGGCAGCCCTCGAGCTGCACCGCCGCGAGGCCGAGGTCATGGCCCAGCTGCCGACCACCGTGCAGGCACCACGGCTGCTCGACACGCTGCACGCCACGGTCGACGGCGACGACTGGGTCGCGCTCGTGCTCGACGACGTCGCGGGCCAGCACCCGGGCCGGCACCTCGACGGATCGGACACGACGGCTGTGCTCGACGCACTCCACACGCTGCCGCCCGCGACCGGTGGGCTGGCGACGCTCCCCCGCATCGCCGAGGACCTGCGCGGTGAGTTCGGCGCCTGGGACCGGATGCTGGCCGACGACGCGGACGCCGTCCGTGTCGCCGAGGTCGTCCCGCCGCACGTCCTCGACGCCGGCCCCGCCATCGCCCGCGCAGCGTCCGGGGCAGCGGCACTCGTCGACGGCGAACACCTCGTGCACGCCGACTGCCGAGCGGACAACCTGCTCGTCGACGACGCCGGGCTCGTCTGGGTGGTCGACTGGCCCTGGGCGAGCGTGGGCGCGCACTGGCTCGATCCGCTGACCTACCTGCTCGACACGCACGTCCGCGGTGAGGACGCCGACGTCGAACACCACCTCGCCACGCACCCGGTCTTCGCCGGGGTGCCCGCCACCACGATCGACGCCGTGCTGGCCGGGCTCGCCGGACTGTTCTTCGAGCACGCCCTTCCCCCGGCTCCGCCGAACATGCCCACCATCCGCGACTTCCAACGGCGCGAGGGCGTGGCGGCGGCCGAGTGGCTGCTCCGCCGCTGGGCCGCCTGACAGCGCGTCCGCCCGAGCGGGGGACGCGTGGTGTCCAGGGAGCGCAGCGCACCGGAGCGTACGGTCCACCGCATGACTGATGAGCACCGCACCCCGCGTCCCGAAGACGACGCCGCGCGCCTCGGTCTCGTCGTCGTCGGAGAGGCAGCAGCCCTGCAGGCCGGCGACGAGGCGGCACTGGACGCGAGCGAGCAGAACATCCGCGACACGATCGACGAACTGGTCGACGAACCCCTTACCCCGCGGCAGGAGGAGGTCGTCGAGCGGCTCGCCGCGGCAGGCGGCACCCTGACCGCCGGACTCAGCGGTGCCCTCGCCGCCCAGAGCGGTCGCAGCGTCGACGACGTGCTCGAGGGTGCGGCCCGCAGTGTCGTGTGGCAGCAGCGGCTCGCGGACGAGCGTGAGGACGCCGGCACGCAGCAGCGCGACCCGCAGAACGAGAACGGGCACGACGAGGGCTGATCCCCCGTCGCGCCCGCTGCAGGCACCCGATCGGTTACTCAGTGGGCTCGACCTGTGGCACGGACTGCTCGCGCACGACGGCACGGGCAGCCGCCTGTCCCGTCGTGGTGCTCTTCACGATGTCGCTCAGGGTGAACCCGGCGGTGGCACCGAGCAGCGCATCGACCTCACTGAACTGGCTGACGACGCTCTTCGACAGTGCACCGGCACCGTCGGAGGACACCACGGTGAGCGTGTCGATGTTGCTCATCGGAGCAGCGAGTTCGCGGGCGATGCTCGGCAGTGTCTCGATGGCTTTGACCCGCAGGACGGCCTCGGAGTGCTGTGCGAGCGCGTCGGCCTGCGCCTTGGTCGCATCGGCCTCGGCCTGACCCTTCGCACGGATCGCGTCGGCGGCGGCTTCACCCTCGGCGCGTGAGGCGTCGGCGGCGAGCTTGCGGGCATCCGCCTCGGCCTTCGCCTCGGCCGCGACGGCCTCGGCGGAGATCCGGCGGGCCTCGGCCTGGGCGCGGGCGGTCTCGACCTGGGCCCCAGCAGCGGCTTCGGCCTCGACGCGGGTCTTGCGCGCCTGGGCCTCGGCGACGGCGGAGACCTCGGACTCGAGCTCGGCACGGCGCAGCTCGGCACGCTTCTGCGCGGTGATCTGCTCCTGCTCGACGACGCCCTGGGACGCACGCGCCTGGGCGAGCGGGCCGGCGGCAGCGGCTTCGGCGGACGCACGGTCGGCGTCGAGCTGCAGCGCGGCACGGCGGATGGCCAGGGTGTTCTCGGCCTCGGCGATCGCCTGGTCTGCGGTCGCGCGGGCCTCTCGCGCTTCGCGGTCGGCCTGGGCCTCGGCGTTCTCGGCCTCGAGTCGCACGCGTGCACGCTCGGCACGGCCGAGGTCGCTGATGTACTCGTTGCGGTCCGAGATGCCCTTGATCTCGAACGAGTCGACGTCGAGCCCCTGGCTGTGCAGGGCGTCCTGCGCGACGGTGAGGACCGCGACGGTGAGCTGGTCGCGGTTCCGGATGATCGTCGAGACGTCGGTCGCGCCGATCGAGGCACGGAGCGAGCCGGACAGGACCTCGCGCGCGAAGTCGTCGATCTTCTTCTCCTGGCCGAGGAACCGCTGTGCGGCCGCCCGGATGGACGCGTCGGCCTCGCCCACCTTGACGAGCGCCACGGCCTCGACGTCGATGGTGACGCCGCGGGAGTCCTGCGCGTTGACGTTGATGTCGATCGCACGCGAGCTGAGCGACAGCTTCGCGACCTTCTCGAAGAAGGGGCGGACGAGCACGCCGGCGCCGAGCACGACCTTGATGCCGGACTCGACGGTCTCGGTGCCGTCGGCGTTCTTGACCTTGCGGGAGCGCTTGCCGGTGATGATGAGCGCTTCGTCGGCACCGGCGTTGCGGTACACGACCTTGGCGTAGATCAGCGCGATCACGGCGAGGACGATGATCCCCACGATGATCAGCGGGACGGCTCCGAGCGCGAACAGGACTTCCATGACTCCCCCTCCGGACCAGGCGCCAGCCTGGATTCCGCATCTGTTGTTCCGTTGGGTCCCATCCTAGGAGCGCGAGGGGACAGCCGGAGCGCTCAGGGAAGGGTTGGGGACAACAGGCTGGAGGCGCGGTGCAGGATCACCTGCACCGCGCCTCCAGGCCGGGGTAGCGTCAGCGCCTACGCGCCCGCACGCCACCAGTCGTCGAAGGGCGTCGCCGGCACCTGGCGCTTGTGCTCCGTCGCGCGGTAGCGCGACTCGATCGCCTCGGCGACCTCGACCGGCACGTCGTGGCCCTGCAGGTAGGCGTCGATCTCGGCGTAGGTGAGTCCGAGGTTCGCCTCGTCGGTCTGTCCGGGCAGCTCGTCGAGCAGGTCGGCGGTGGGCGCCTTCTCGTACAGGCGGGCGGGTGCGCCGAGGTGCTCGAGCAGCTGCCGCCCCTGGCTCTTCGACAGCCCGGTGAGCGGGGTGAGGTCGACGCCGCCGTCGCCGTACTTGGTGAAGAAGCCCGTGACGGCCTCGGCCGCGTGGTCCGTGCCGACCACCAGCAGGCCGCGCTGCCCGGCGATCGCGTACTGGGCGACCATGCGCATGCGCGCCTTGACGTTGCCCTTGACGAAGTCGCTCAGCTCGACGCCCGAGGCCGCGGTGTCCTGCATGACCCCGTCGACCCCGTGCTCGATGTTCACGGTGACGCCCGGGTCGGCCGCGATGAACTGCAGGGCGAGCTGGGCGTCGTCCTCGTCGGCCTGCACGCGGTAGGGCATGCGCACGGTCGTGAACTCGGCGGGGTGCCCCTCGGCGCGGAGCGACTCGACCGCGAGCTGGGTCAGACGGCCGGCCAGGGTGGAGTCCTGCCCGCCGCTGATGGCGAGGAGGTACCCCTTCGCCCCGGTCGTCAGCAGGTAGTCGCGCAGGAACCCGACACGACGGGCGACCTCCTGCTCCGGGTCGATGGTCGGCTGGACGTTGAGGTCCGCTGCGATGGCGGCTTGGAGTTCACGCACCACCCCAGTATCACGCCGATCCGGCTCCGTGGACCGGCGGGTTCCCGAAGACGTCGATCGGATCGACCGGGAGGTCCCGGGGCGGCGGTGACCCGATCACCACCGCCCCGGGGATCCGCGACGACCCGAACGCGTCGCGGACCCGGTGAGGCGGACGCCGGTACCCGCCGGCGCCCGTCCTGGTCAGGCGCGACGAACCCGTCGCGCCGGGATCGCGGTGGGTGGTCCGTGGTGTGGCACGGTGCCTCCTCCCCCGACGGGGTCTCCGCCGCTGATCCGACCCCGGTGGTGAGCCAGGGGATGTGGGGCCCGTCGAACGGGCTGAGGGCGGCTGGTGAGGCCGCTTGCTGTGGAAGGTACCAGGATGCGAGCAGCACTCGACGCCCCCGTTGTGGGGTCACGACTCGGACTGCCTTCGTTGACAGTTCGATGGCTAACAGTTAGAGTCCTGATCATGCAGGCACCGGACTTCACGACACCGCTCCAGCTCATGCGGTGGATCGGATGGGCGCAGCGCAAGGGCGCCGAGGAGTGGGTCCGTGAGCGCGACCTCACCCACGAGCAGTCCTTCGTGCTCGGGTACCTGCAGGAACACCCCGGCGCCATCCAGCGGGACGTCGCCGAGGCCACCCGGACCAGCGCGGCCAGCGTCTCGAGTCTCCTGCAGGGGCTCGAGCGGCGTGGCCTGATCGAACGACGACCGGACGCCACGAACGGGCGGACGAAGACGGTGCACGCCACCCAGGCGGGCATCGACCTCATCGCCGGGTTCACCGACGCGATGGTCGCCCTCGACGACTCCCTGCTCGCACCCCTCGACGAGGACGAACGCGAAACCCTGCGGCGATTGCTGCAGAAGGTGACCGCGGAACTCGCGCCGCCGACCCGCTAGCCGAACCACCGCACCACCGGCGCCACGCGCACCAGCGCACCACCCGCGCCACCGCACCGACCCGCTCACGCACCACGCGCCTCCCGGCCGGATCCGCCGGCGCGCCTTCGCGACCCCGCGATCCCGCGCCTTCCCGACCCGCGACCCTGCGATCCCGCGACCCCACCGGTCGCGCGCTCCCCCCTGCCGTGCCGGCGTCCGTCGGCGCGCCCACCGTCATGCCCGGAAGGGAACCGTCATGTCCTCCACCACCACCACCGCTGCGGCGACGAACCGCTGGTACCTCTCGGCTGCCCCGATCGCCCGAGCCCTGGTGCACCTGTGTGTGCCGATGGCCGCCGCGATGGTCGTCAGCGCCCTGTACAACGTCATCAACGCGGGCTTCATCGGCGCCCAGCACGACACGTCCCTGCTCGCCGCGATCACCTTCGGCTCGCCGCTGCTCGGCCTCGTGATGGCCGTGGGCGGGGTGTTCGGCGTCGGCGGCAGCGCGTTGATGTCCCGGTTGCTCGGCGCCTCGGAACACGACCCCGACAAGGCGCGGGACATCAAGCACGTCGCCTCGTTCGCCCTGTGGGGAGCCGTCGTGACCGGCGCCGTGCTCGGCATCGTCGGACTCCTGCTGCTCCGCCCGCTCGTCGCCGTCCTCGGTGCCGACGCGGCAGCGGTCCCCGCCACGAGCGAGTACGTCGCCGTGATGCTCGCGTTCGTCCCCGTCCTCGCCGCGTCCTTCGCGCTCGAGCAGATCGTCCGCTCGGAGGGCGCCGCGCGGCAGGCGATGATCGGCCTGGTCCTGTCCACGGTCGGCAACCTGGTGTTCGACGTCCTGTTCATCCTGGGGCTGCACTGGGGCGTCGGCGGCGCCGCACTCGCGGTGGGCCTGGCCAACGTGGTCTCGATCGCCTACTGGGTGACCTGGCTGCAGCGGAACAGCGAGAACGTCAGCTTCGCGCCGAAGTGGTTCACCCTGCGTGCGGACATCCTGAAGCCCGTGTTCGGCATCGGCGTCGGCGAGCTGCTGCAGTCCGCGTTCCTCATCGTCACCACACTCGTCCTCAACAACCTCGCCGCCGCCTACGGTGACGACCCGCTGGCAGCGATGGGCGTCGCGGTCCGCATCGCCCAGGTGCCGGAGTTCCTGGTGATGGGCGTGACCATCGGCGTGCTGCCGCTGCTCGCCTACGCGTTCGGAGCGGGTGACGCCGATCGACTCCGCTCCGGCCTGCGCGCTGCGGCCCTGACCGTCGGCGCCATCGTGCTCGTCTTCTCCGGCACCGTGTTCGTGTTCCGCGAGCAGGTCTTCACGATCTTCTCCGGTGACCACTCGGTACTCGCGATCGGCATGACGATCCTGACGGCACAGCTCGTCGCCGCCGTCGTCAACGGGTTCACGGGGCTGCTCACCTCGCTGTTCCAGGCGACCGGGATGGTCATGCCCGCGATGGTGCTGTCGATGGCGCAGGGCGTGCTGTTCATCCCGATCGTGATCGCCGGCAACGTGTGGTTCGGGCTCGCCGGGATCATCTGGGCACTCACCGTCACCGAGGGCATCGTGTTCGTCGCCGCGGTCGTCCTCTGGCTGGCGACGCGGGGCCGCATCGCCCGAGGCCTGGCCGAGGGCAGCGCGGCACGCGCCGACGCCGCGCTGGAGGCCGCCCCGGTGGCGTGAGGCGCGTCGCCCCCGGCGTCACGCACCGGGTGCGGACGGGAGGCCCAGTGCCGGTCCGGCACCGGGCCTCCCGTCCGTCGCGTGGTCGCGTTCCGTGCGCCACGTGCGCTGCGTGCGTGCGCTTCGTGCGTGCGCTGCGTGCGTGCGTGTGTGCGCTTCGTGAGCAGGAATGGTCGGGTGCGCGCGTGCGACCCGACCATTCCTGCTCACGAAGTGGGCTGGCGCTGCGCGCGACGCGCGCGCTACGCGCTACGCGCTGCGGCCGCGCCGCAGCAGCAGCACGACGACCGCGCCGGCCACCAGGACGGCCCCGACGCCGAGGCCGATCCACACGCCCGGCGCGATGCCCGGCGACGAGGACGGAGCACCGTCCGAGGCTCCGGTGGCCGTCGCGGTGGCACTCGACGTCGGAGCGGTGCTCGCCGTCGGGGTCGGGGTGACGCTCGCGCTCGGGGTCGACACGGGCGCTGCGGCCCGGTACTCGAACGCGAGCGTGCCCTCGATCGGGTGGCCGTCCGGCGACACGTACCGCCAGAGCACCGTGTAGCGGCCCTGGTCGAGATCGACCGCGCGGCGCATGGTCGTCCCGGAGACCCTCACGTCACCCGTGGCGACGTCGGCACCGGAGGCATCCGTCACCTGGATCCGGAGTCCGGCGTCGAGGCCGGCGAGCGGCGCTTCCGAGAAGGTCAGGTCGACGGATTCGAGCGGTTCGGTGACGACCGCCCCGTCCGCCGGGGTACTGCTGGTGAGGGCCGAGTGGGCCGACGCGGGTTGGACACCGACGAGCGTCAGCAGTCCCGCCGCGACGATCGCCAGTGCCGCCGCCGTGGTTCGAGCTGTGCGCATGCGCAGACTCTACCGACGGCCGAGCGGCAACCCGCTGGGGGTCAGAGCTGCTCGCCGAGGAAGTCCGCGTACGTGGGCTCGTAGCGCGCTTCGCTGACGCTGACGAGCTGGTGGCCGGTTCCTTCGAGGCGTTCGGCGACGAGGGCGGCGAGGTCTTCGGGCGAGCGGAGGCCGTGGCGGTGCCAGGCGTTCTGGATGGTGGCGGTCATGGCGACCAGCCCTTCGTCGAGATGATGCGCATCTCGGATCCGTCCGGGTCGACCCGCTGTGCCAGACCTCACAGATCGTGAGGAGCATCGTGACGACGAGTCCCTGATGACTGACCCGGTACCGCAACGATACGGTCGCGCCCGATCGCCGTCGAGGCGGATGCGCTTCGCGGCTGACCGACGCGGCGGACCGGCGAGGCGAGTGCGCTGTAGCGTCGGCCCATGGAGATCCTCTTCGTCCACGGCGCGCTCGTCCGCGACGGCGACTGGTGGTGGCAACCCACCGCCGACCTGTTGTTCGACCGCACCGGTGTCCGCAGTCGATCGGTGGCACTGCCGTCCTGCGGCGAGGGCCCGTCCGGGCGCCCCGAAGGTGGTCTCGTCGAGGACGCGGCAGCACTCCGGGCCGCACTCGACCGCAGCGACGGCGCGATCGTCGTCGGGCACTCGTACGGCGGCACGGTCATCGCCGAGGCCGGCCAGCACGATGCCGTCGAGCACCTGGTGTACGCGTCGTCCTACCTGCCCGCCGTCGGATCGGCCCAGGCCGGGATCATGTCGGACGAGCCCGATCCGGTGGCGATCGGTGATGCCGGGGACGGAGCCCTGGCAGTGGTCGGGTACGACGCATCGTCGTTCGGCGCGCGGTTCCTGCAGGACGCCGACCCGGAGGTGCAGCGAGCTGCGTGGGACCGCGTCACCGCCCAGTCCGCCGCCGCGTTCGTCACGCCGACCACCGCGGCGGGCTGGCAGGGCGTCGACTCCACCTACCTGGTCTGCACCGAGGACCGGAGCACCACCGTCGGCCTCCAGCGAGCGCACGCGGCATGGGCGACGCGGAGCGTCGACGTCCCCACCGGGCACCATCCCTTCATCACCCGGCCCGACCTGGTCGTCGAGCAGCTCGAACTGCTGCTCGGGAGCGCCGCGGCCTGAGACGTCGCGACGACGGACGGGAGGCCCGGTGCCAGCTGGCACCGGGCCTCCCGTCATCAGGGCGTCGCGCCCAGGGCGCGGGTCCGCTCGATCAGTCGGTGCCGGAGTCGAAGGCCGCGCCCTCGGACGCGAGGTCCGTGCGACGACCCATCGCGTCCTCGGCGTCGGAGGCGACGATCGCACCGCCGAGGATCTCCTCGGCCTCGCCCGCCTCGAGCTCGCCGACGAGCTCGGCCGTCGCGCCACCGATGAGGCCCGCGGCCGCGTACTGCTCGAGCCGCGAACGGGAGTCCGCGATGTCGAGGTTGCGCATGGTGAGCTGGCCGATGCGGTCGTCCGGGCCGAAGGCGGCGTCGCCGACGCGCTCCATCGACAGCTTGTCCGGGTGGTACGACAGCGCGGGGCCCGTGGTGTCGAGGATCGTGTAGTCGTCACCACGACGCAGGCGCAGCGTGACCTCGCCGGTGACGGCGGAGGCGACCCAGCGCTGCAGCGACTCGCGGAGCATGAGGGACTGCGGGTCGAGCCAGCGGCCCTCGTACATCAGGCGACCGAGACGGCGACCCTCGTTGTGGTACGAGGCGACCGTGTCCTCGTTGTGGATCGCGTTGAGCAGGCGCTCGTAGGCGATGTGCAGCAGCGCCATGCCCGGAGCCTCGTAGATGCCACGGCTCTTGGCTTCGATGATGCGGTTCTCGATCTGGTCGGACGCACCCAGGCCGTGGCGGCCACCGATGGCGTTCGCCTCGTAGACCAGGGCGACCGCGTCGGTGTACTCGACGCCGTTGATCGCGACGGGGCGACCGGCTTCGAACCGGACGCTGACGATCTCGGTCGCGACCTCGACGTCGTCACGCCAGGCGGCGACACCCATGATCGGCTCGACGATGTCCAGGCCGCTCGACAGCTCTTCGAGGCTCTTCGCCTCGTGCGTCGCACCCCAGATGTTCGCGTCGGTCGAGTACGCCTTCTCAGTGGAGTCGCGGTACGGGAACCCGCGGGCGACGAGCCACTCGCTCATCTCCTTGCGGCCGCCGAGCTCCTCGACGAACTCGGAGTCGAGCCACGGCTTGTAGACGCGCAGGCGCGGGTTGGCCATCAGGCCGTAGCGGTAGAACCGCTCGATGTCGTTGCCCTTGTAGGTGGAGCCGTCGCCCCAGATGTCGACGCCGTCTTCCTTCATCGCGCGGACGAGCATCGTGCCCGTCACCGCGCGGCCGAGCGGCGTCGTGTTGAAGTACGTCTTGCCGCCGGAGCGGATGTGGAACGCACCGGTCTGCAGGGCGACCAGGCCTTCTTCGACCAGGGCGCTCTTCGCGTCGACCAGTCGGGCGATCTCGGCGCCGTACTCGTGGGCGCGGCTCGGGACGGCGTCGATGTCCGGCTCGTCGTACTGGCCGATGTCGGCCGTGTACGTGCAGGGGATCGCTCCCTTCTCGCGCATCCAGGCAACGGCGCAGGAGGTGTCGAGACCCCCTGAGAACGCGATGCCGACTCGTTCGCCGACGGGGAGACTGCTCAGGACCTTGGACACGGGGTCAATCGTACGGGGCCAGCGGGCTCGACTACCGTCCGGGGCGACGGTTGTGGAGAACTGACCTGCCACAACCCGGAACCGACTTAGGGCGACCGGACAATACAGGGCATGAACCAGATCACGGGGGACCGGTCCGACTGGGCCCTGGGCGTCGCCGGGGACGGCCGTGCGGTCGGTCGGCTCTTCGACCGGCACGCGGCGCGACTGCGTCGTCACGTCCGAGCACTCGTCCCGACGCCGGACGACGCCGACGACGTGGTCGCCGTGGTGTTCCTCGAGGCCTGGAGGAAGCGGGACCACGTCCGTTTCGTCGACGACTCGATGCTGCCGTGGCTCCTCGTCACGGCGACCAACACGGCGCACAACCTGACGCGGTCGTCTCGGCGCCACCGCTCGTTCCTCGGGAGGTTCCCGGTCGACGATCCGGCGCCCGACCCAGCGGACTCCTTCACCGACGCAGAGGCCGTGACCGCGCTCCGTGGTCTCCCGATCGCAGACCAGCGGGTCCTGTCCCTCTGCGTGCTCGAGGGGCTGAGCGAGCGTGAGGCCGCGACCGTCCTCGGCGTCCCGCCCGGCACCGTCAAGTCCCGGCTCCACCGTGCGAAGGCGCGGCTCCACAAGCAGTACTCGGCGACAGCGGAACCCCTCGGAGGCACACTGTGAACCACGACCAGATCTCCCCTCGTCTCGCAGCGATGCGCGACGCACTCGTCGCAAAGGTCGACGCCACCAGCGCCACCGGAGCGCCGCTCCGTCGACGTCGCCGACCGACCCGCGGCACGGTCCTCACGATCGCGGCGGCGTTCCTGGCGGGATCGGCCGTCACGGGCGGGATCACCGCGGCTGCCCTCCCGTCGAACGACCCGGACGCCGCGCTGGAGAGCACCCTTGCGACCTCGACGCGCTACATGGTCGAGGAAGCGAACCACGCCACGATCCTCGGGACTCCGGCCTTCGCGGCCACGCAGGGCGATGGTTCGTTCTCGCTCGGCACCCGCCCCGCGGACGCCGACCGGGTGACGCTCACGTGGAAGTGCCTCGACCCGGGGACCTTCACCGTGGCCATCGACGGGACGACCATCGACGGGCCCACCCGCTGCACCCCGGGCACGACCGGCGGGGTGAGCGGTGAGCATTGGAGCCTGTCCCCAGCGCCCGGTTCCGGACACTCGGCGGCGACCATCAGCGTGTCGGGCGGCGGCTCCGCTCGCTACGCCGTCTGGGCCTCGTGGGTCGAGTCCGCGCCGATCGCGGAACCCTCTGCCCAGCAGCGAGCCGAGATCCGGGACAACCGGATCACCCTCGACGAGTACCGCGCCGCCTTCAACCGGCTCGAGGCCTGTCTGACCCAGGCGGGACACCCGATGGACGACGTGCCGCTCTCGTGGTTCGCGAACGGGTCCTGGACGAGCCGACCGGTGGGCACGGCCCCCTGGTACCTGTACTCCACGCCTGTCGAGGGCCTCGAGGTGTTCGACACCCAGTGCTACCCGCGGGAGTTCGGCCAGGTCGACGCGCTCTGGCAGGCGGAACACCCGATGCCGGAGGACCCGCCGGCCCAGCCCGCTGGCTGATGCACCATGGTGCAGAGACTCATGCGACCGAGGAAGGGAACGAGATGACTGCCGAAGCCCTCGACGTCCGGGCGGAACTCCGCGCGCTGATCGAGCACCGTTCCGTCGCGCCCGACGCGATCGCGCAGATGACCGGGATCTCGGAGACCACGCTCTCCGCGTACCTGGACGGCCCAGGGATCGAGCACCAGGGTCTGACCGCCCTCGGGACCGGGCTGACTCCCGACGAATCGCAGCGGCTCGCCGTCCTCGCAGCGATGCTGGCCGCAGCTCCGAGCGTGCCCGACGACGACCGCGTCCGCGGCATCCTCGAGGGTCTCACGCAGGTCTCCGGGCTGACGGTTGCGAACATCGCGTCGCTCACCGGGATCGCGGAGTCCGACCTCGACGCGTTCTCGATCGATCCGACCGGGGTGAGCGCTGCGGTGAAGTACGCGATCGCGACCCGGACCTCGTTCCTCGTGAACGCCGTCAACCTCGCGACACCGAGGCACTGAGCGGCACCACCGCGCGGCAGGGACCCGAACCACTTCAACCTGCTGGTGTGCCCCTGGAGGGACTCGAACCCCCAACCGTTTCCTTAGGACGGAACTGCTCTTCCATTGAGCTACAGAGGCTGGCCCGTCCACTCTAGCGGCGGAAGGGCCCCAGGAACGCGTGCAGTTCGTCGACGAACAGGTCGGGCTGCTCGAACGGCGCGAAGTGCCCGCCGCGGTCGAGTTCGTGGTGGAACACGAGGTTCGTGGTGCGCTCGAGCCACTCCCGCGGCGCCCGCACGATGTCGCCGGGGAAGATCGAGAACCCGGACGGCACCTCGACCCGTCGTTCCAGCTGCTCCGCCGGGATCGCCGCGTTCGCGTGGTACATCCGCATCGCTGAGCCGATCGTGGCGGTGGCCCAGTACTCGGTGAGCAGCGCCAGGACCTCATCGCGCGTGTAGACCGACCACAGGTCCCCGGCGCAGTCGCTCCACGCCCGGAGCTTCTCGACGATCCAGGCAGCGAGACCCGCGGGTGAGTCGTTCAGCCCCACGGCGGCGGTCTGCGGCTTCGTCCGGTGCAGCATGGCGTAGGCGCCCTCGGCGGTGCGCCACCGATCGGTCGCGGCAACGAACTCCTGCTCGGCCCCGGACAGCGTCGACGGGTCGAGCCCCGGCCAGGCGAGCCCGCCGTCGATGCGGTGCACGGCGACGACCCGGTCGGGGTGGTCGAGCGCCAGGTAGCGGGCGACGTGTGTGCCGATGTCGCCACCGGACACCGCGAACCGCTCGTACCCCAGGTCCGTCATCAGCGTCGCCCACATGCCGGCCACCTGCCGGGCGTCGAGCACCTGCGGCGGCGCATCCGAGAAGCCGTACCCGGGCATGTCCGGCACGACGACGTCGTACCCGGCGGCGACGAGCATCGGCAGCACCTTGCGGTACCGCCAGCCGGAGTCCGGCCAGCCGTGCGCGAGCAGGACCGGCAGGGCGTCGGGCTGCGGAGCACGGGCGTGCAGGACGTGGATGCCGATGCCGTCGACGATGACACGGCGCGAGGGCAGCGCGGCGAGCTCGGCGCGGTGCGCGTCGAAGTCGAACCCGTCGGCCCAGTACTCGACGAGCGGGCGCAGGACGTCGAGGTCCACGCCGAGCGACCAGCCGACCCCGGCGGGTGCGTCCGGCCAGCGCGTGGCGCGCAGCCGCGCGCGCAGGTCGTCGATGGTCGCGTCGTCGATGTGCGGTGTCTCGCCCATGCGGCCGACGCTACTCAGCGCCACCGACGCAGATCGGCGAGCGCGGACCGGAGCCGCTCCCCCTGGCGGACCGACTGCATGTCCGCACAGGCCGTGACGAGCCTCCCGGCGGCGTTCACCTGGCGGACACCCGCGCATCCTCTGCCCGCAACGGGGTGCGTCGACGCTGGTCGGACCGCGCCGGTCCCGGCGTGACGGCACGTACCCAGGAGTCCCATGATCTCGCTCGTCTGCCTCGACATGGCAGGAACCACCGTCGACGACGGTGGCGTCGTCCTCGACGCCTTCCGCACCGCGCTCACCGACGTCGGCCTCGAGCGCGGGAGCACGGAGCACGACCGCGCCGTGCAGTACGCGGTCGACACCATGGGCCAGTCGAAGATCGCCGTCTTCACGGCACTGTTCGACGGTGACGGTGTCCGCGCCGAGGCCGCGAACACCGCCTTCGAGCGCGCCTACGCACGAACCCTCGACCGCGGCGTGCGGCCGGTGGACGGCGCCGTCGAGACGCTCGTCGCCCTCCGCGCAGCGGGGCGACGGATCGCGCTGACCACCGGTTTCTCGCCGGCGACGCGCGACGCGGTGCTCGACCTGCTCGGCTGGCGGCCGCTGGTCGACCTCGCGCTCTCGCCCGCCGACGCCGGGCGCGGGCGCCCGTACCCGGACATGGTGCTCACCGCCGTGCTCCGGACCGGCACGGACGACGTCCGTGACGTGGCAGTCGTCGGGGACACCGTCGCCGACCTGCTCACGGGACACCGCGCCGGCGCCTCCGTCGTGGCGGGCGTGCGGACCGGCACGCATCAGGACGCCGACTTCGCGACCGTCCAGCACACCCACGTCCTCGACTCTGTCGCCGAGCTGCCGTCGGTGCTCGCCGGGGTCGACGCAGCCGCCAAGGTGTGACGACCACGTGACGACCTCACCGGTGCCGGAGGCCGCCGGGGTCGCACCGTTCGCCGCGTGGCCGGGGCTCCGCGACTGACGGTCTCCCTCAGCCGAGGACCGCCGGCGCGATGCCGAGGCCGGTCGTCATGCCGATGCCCGTGGTGACCGTCACGACGTCGACCCCGGGGACCGGTCGGTCGATGAGGAACTCCCGCCCCGGGGCCGAGGCGTAGACGCCCTGCCACCGGTCGACGACGGAGACCGGCGCACCGAACAGCCGCTCGGTCTCGGTGACGAGCAGCCGGAAGCCGTCCTCGTCCTGGAACGGCGGCGCGTCGACCCCGCGCTCGTGGGTGTCCCCGACGATGACGCTGCCGTCCGGCGGTGACGTGTACATCTGGTTGAGGTCCCAGCGGATCCCCTCGGGCAGGTCGGCGGCGAGCCGGTCCCGCAGGGCAGCCGCTCCGGGCATCGCGGCGAACCCCGAGTAGCGCAGCAGCGACCACCCCGTCAGCAGTGGTGTGGCGAGCGGGAAGGCGAGCGGGATCGTCGCACGCAGCATGTGGAGCCGGCAGCGGACCAGACCGATCGACTCGGCGAGCGCCGGGAAGAGCTGGTCGAGGTCGTGGTTGGTGCAGACGACGATCCGGGTGCCCTCCACGACGCCGCGACCGGTGCGGACGGCGCCGGTGGTGACCTCGAGCGCGGGGGTGCGCCAGTGGAAGGTGACCCCCTGCCCGGCGAGCCAGCGCGCGATCGCGGGTGCCGCCTCCCGGGGGTCGACCTGCAGGTCGTGCGCGAGGTGCGCGCCGCCGAGGGCCGAGCCGGGGGCGACCGGCACCGCCGCTGCGATCTCGGCCGCGTCGGCCAGCCGCAGGTCCGCGCCGGAGTCGCGGTACTCCTCGAGCACCGCCAGCTCCTCGGGACGACGGGCGACGACGTGGGCACCGCGTTCGCGGGCCGTGAACCCGGCGAGCTGCGCGAGTGCGAGCCAGCGGCGGCGTGCTTCCTGGGCGTACCCGGCCGCCTCGCCGGTCTGCGGGGTGACGCAGGCGTGACCGAAGTTCCGGACGCTCGCCCCCACGACCGCGCCTGCACGATCGACCACCGCGACCCGGGCGCCCTGCAGGAGCGCCTCGTAGGCCATGCCGAGCCCGACGATGCCCGCACCGACCACGACGACGTCGTACCGTTCCGTCAGCGGCTGGTGGTCCGTCTCGGTGTCGAGTGCGGTGCGTGCGGAGCGGGACATGAAGACCTTTCGGGCGGCGCGGAGTGCCGGTCCGGTGCGGATGCCGCAACTGTCGCAGGTCAGCGGTGGGGCGGGGTTCCGTCCCGGTGCACGCCGCGTGGACGGTGGGTGAACTCGGCGGGCACCTGTCCGGACAGGCGAGGACGCCCGCGGCGGTGCCGGGAGCCGCGGTGCGACCGCCGGACTGGAGGCCCGTGGCGGCGTCGCCACGGGCCTCCAGTCCGTCTCCTGGTGCGGACCGTCGGCCGCTACGCGGCCACGAGGTACTCGTCCCACTCCGCCTGCGGACGCTCGATGCCACGCACGACCCACGAGGACCCGTGCGGCACCTTCGGCGGGAACCGGAGGCGCCACCCCATCTCCTGCGGGGTGCGGTCGCCCTTGGTGTTGTTGCAGGCCAGGCAGCAGGCGACGAGGTTCTCCCACGAGTCCTGCCCACCGCGCGACCGCGGCTGCACGTGGTCGATGGTGGTGGCGTGCCGGCCGCAGTAGGCACAGTGATTACCGTCCCGACGCAGCACACCGCGACGGGATACCGGCACGAGTCTGGAGTGCGGGATGCGCACGTAGCGGGTGAGGATGATGACGGACGGACGGTCGTAGCTCGACGTCGACCCGGTGACCGGGTGTTCGACGTCGGCGGCGACGATGGCGGCCTTCTGGTTCATGACCAGCACGAGGGCTCGTCGGAACGAGATCACCGCGAGGGGCTCGTAACCGGCGTTGAGGACGAGAGTGCGCATGGGTTCCCTTCCGACGTGCCTGGACGGCTTCCAGGCGCTGCGGGTGCGTCGGACCGACGACGCGAACGGGTGAGGACGACCTGTTCACACCCCTGGAACCACGAAGAGCACCACCCGGATGGGCAGTGCTCTCGTCATGCAGGGGCGTGCTCGTGCACGCAGGCTGTGCTCGACCATATGTCGACGCGCGCGCGCCGACCCATGGTGCGGGTCGTGCGGAACATCGACATGAGGGTCTCCTGTTCGCGCCGGTGCGGACCGGTGCAGCGTCAGGTTAACCCAGAAACCGGCCCGGCACGAGGGTGTGCGGGCCGGTTCTGGAGAAGTTCACACTCCCCCGGGGGCAGTGTTCGCTAGATGCCGAAGCGGACGATGTGGTAGTCGCTGGTCCAGATCGGACGGATCTGCACGGTGCCGCCGGGCTTCGGGGCGTCCATGATCATGCCGTTCCCCATGTAGAAGCCGTCGTGCGCCTCGTTGTTGAAGATGACGACGTCGCCGGGCTGCGCCTCGGACTCGGGGATCGTGGTGCCGGCCTGGTCCTGCAGCGGCACCGAGTGCGCGAGGTTGATGCCGTACTGGGCGTACACGAACATGATGAAGCCCGAGCAGTCGAAGCCCGACGGGTCCGCGCCACCGAAGACGTACGGGGTGCCGATGTACTGCTTGCCCGTGGCGACCACGGCCGGCAGCGAGAACGGGGTGTCTGCGGCGGACGAGCTGGCCGCGTACTCGGCGGCGGTGGGCCCGGTGTACGAGGAGTACTGCTTCGCGGTCGCGGCACGGGCGGTCTGGGTCTGCTCGGCCTGCGCGGCGGCTTCCTTGGCTGCGGCGGCCTGGTCGGCGGCGGCCTGCTTCGCGGCCTTCTCGGCGTCGAGCGTCGCGGTGGACGTCGCGCCGAAGCCGTCACGGCTCGTGTCGGCGAGCGCCACGGCGTCGGAGACCGACAGTTCCTGGCTCTGCGTGGCCCGGACCTGACGCTGGGCGTCGGCGGCGGCGGTCGAGTTGCTCGAGGTCGTCGCCGCGAAGGCCGGGGCGACCGCGACCGTGCCGAACATGCCGGCGGCCACGGTGAGGACGACCGGCGCGAGGAACTTGCGCTTGCGCGACGAGGAGCTGGCCTTCGCGGTGCTCGCGGCTGCCGCGGCCTGCGCGGCACGACGACCACCGGGCAGCGGGGCGGAGCGCACCGGCACGACCTTGCGGACCGGGCGGCCCTCGGTCTCGCGCACGGCCCGCCGGGTGAGCGGGGCGGTGGTGGCGTTCTCGGTGTTCGTCGGGTTCGCGGGCGTCTGGTCGTCCGCGGCGGTACCGGTCTGCGTCAAGAGGTGTGTCTCCAACGTCTCGTCATCACGCCGCCGTGGGTGTCCGGCGGTGTGCAACCCCATCCGTTCGTCATCGTTTCCGATCGAGGCAGGAGACGGGTTCGAGACGTCCTGCCACGGGTCTCCGGCTCAGGGGCAGCGCGGCGACTCGGACGAGTGTACGGAAGCGTCGTTACCGAGTCGAGACCAAACGCCCCGCAGGTAACGAAACGGTAAAGACTCTCAGGAACGACCAGGAACGGTCAGCCGCGTTCGATGTAGACGTGCTGGGCGACCTCGATCGGCAGCTCGATGCCCGAGTCCTCACCCTCGACGCGGACCGCGACGTAGGCGCCAGCACGCTGCACGCTCGCCACGCGCCCAGGCATGACGCCGGCGGTGCGGAGCTGGTGCAGGAGTTCCGGTTCGAACTGCACGGGCTCGCCCAGGCGTCGGACGACCCCGGTCGTGACGGCGTCGGTGCCCTCGGTCGCGGCGACGATGTTCTGGACGCCGTCGAGGAACCCGGCGGCCGCGGGGCCACCGATCTCGGCGAGCCCGGGAATGGGGTTGCCGTAGGGGGATTCCGTCGGGTTGCCGAGCATCTCGAGCAGGCGGACCTCGACCTGCTCGCTCATGACGTGCTCCCACCGGCAGGCCTCGTCGTGCACGAAGGCCCAGTCGAGTCCGATGACGTCGGCCAGCAGGCGTTCGGCCAGACGGTGCTTGCGCATCACGTGCGTGGCGCGGGAACGGCCCTCGTCGGTGAGCTCCAGGTGCCGGTCGCCGGAGACGACGACCAGGCCGTCGCGCTCCATGCGGGCGATGGTCTGCGAGACCGTCGGGCCCGAGTGTCCGAGGCGCTCGGAGATGCGCGCGCGCAGCGGCACGATCGCCTCTTCCTCGAGGTCGAGGATGGTGCGAAGGTACATCTCCGTGGTGTCGACGAGATCGGTCACGGTCCGCCTCTCATGTCTGGGCCCAGCGCCGACCACACTACTTGTTCGCACCGACGAACACCGACCGGCGCCCGGGTGCACGTGAGAAAGGGTCATCCGACGCGGTGGACGGGTGGGTCGAACCCTCCCCGTCCGGCCGGTACACGGGCTCGGGCAGGCGGATCGTCGTCGGTAGGATCGGTGCATGGCAGACATCGTCATCCCGGCCGAACTCCTCCCCACCGACGGTCGCTTCGGCTGCGGTCCGTCGAAGATCCGCGGCGCCCAGCTCGAGTCCCTCGTGACGCGCGGCGCCACGATCCTCGGCACCTCGCACCGTCAGAAGCCCGTGAAGGACCTGGTCGGCAGCGTCCGCTCCGGCCTCGCCGACCTGTTCCAGATCCCCGAGGGCTACGAGGTCGTCCTCGGCAACGGCGGCTCGACCGCGTTCTGGGACGCCGCCGCGTTCGGCCTCATCGAGCGCCGTGCCGAGAACCTGTCCTTCGGCGAGTTCGGGTCGAAGTTCGCCAAGGCCGCAGCCGCCCCGTGGCTCGAGGCGCCGCACGTCGTCGAGGCGCCGGGTGGCTCCCTCGCCGCACTCGAGCCGGTGGAGGGCGTGGACGTCTACGCCTACCCGCACAACGAGACCTCGACGGGCGTCATGGCTCCGGTCGTCCGCGCGACCGGTGACGCCGGCGCCCTCACCGTCGTCGACGCGACCAGCGCCGCCGGTGGCGCCCTGTTCGACGTCAGCGCCACCGACGTCTACTACTTCGCCCCGCAGAAGAACTTCGCCTCGGACGGCGGGCTCTGGCTCGCGCTGCTCTCCCCCGCCGCGATCGAGCGGATCGAGCGGATCGCCGCCTCCGACCGGTACATCCCGGAATTCCTGTCGCTCAAGAACGCCGTCGACAACTCGCGCCTGAACCAGACGCTGAACACGCCGGCGATCTCCACGCTGCTGCTCCTCGACGAGCAGGTGCGGTGGATGAACGAGTCCGGCGGCCTGGCGTGGGCTGACCTCCGCACGAAGACCTCGTCGTCGACGATCTACGACTGGGCCGAGGCCAGTGACTCCGCGACCCCGTTCGTCTCCGACCCCGCCGCTCGGTCGCAGGTCGTCGCCACGATCGACCTCGACGACTCGATCGACGCCAAGGCCGTGGCCGCGACCCTTCGTGCGAACGGCATCGTCGACACCGAGCCGTACCGGAAGCTCGGCCGCAACCAGCTGCGCGTCGCGACGTTCACCGCGATCGACCCGGACGACGTCGCGAAGCTCGTGCGCGCGATCGACTTCACGATCGACGCCCTGCGCTGACGTCGGGGACACCCGCCGGAACGAGGACGGGCCCGGCACCACCGGATCGGTGGTGCCGGGCCCGTTCGTCGGTCCGGGTGGGTCAGGCGCGGTGGAAGCCCGGGTCGGCCTCGCCGGCGTCGAGCTGGTCGACCTCGAGATCGGCGTCGGGCTCGAACGGCTGCACGCGGCGGGCACGGCGACGACGGGGCGGCTGCGGGGCCTCGTCCTCGGTGTCGGTGTCGCTCACATCGGCGAGCGCATCGACGTCCACACCCTCGATGTCGTCGTCGTCCGACTCGTCGAGGTCGTCCTCGTCGGCGTCGAACTCGTCGTCATCGTCGTCGTCCGACTCGTCGTCGTCCTCGTCGTCCTCGTCGTCATCCGAGTCGTCGTAGTCGTCGTCCTCGTCCGAGTCCTCGTCGTCCTCGTCCGAGTCTTCGTCGTCGTCCTCATCCGACTCGTCGTCGTAGTCCTCGTCGTCCGAGTCCTCGTCCGACGCGTCCTCGCCCTCGTGCTCCTGCGCGGCCCGGTACTCGGCCAGTCGCTCGGACCACGGCACCCACTCGGGCGCGACGAGCGAGCCGTCGCCGGGCATCAACTCGACCTCGAGCACGGTGGGTTCGTCGTCACCGATCTTCGCAACGCTGACGGTCCAGCGCCACCCGGGGTACCCGGGCAGGCGGTTGGCGAACAGGACGGACACGACGCCGTCCCCTTCGTCCACGGTGCCGACGGGTGCGCCGACGGTCGACTCCGGGGTCACCTCGAGCAGCGCCTCGCGCGCCAGGTCGGTGTAGTCGATGGACGCTGCGTCGGGAGCCGTCTCGGCCCCTGCTGTCTCGGACTCGGTCATGGGGTCACGCCTCCAACTGGTCTGCGACGTGCCGCAGGATGGCGGCGATGCGATCGCCGTTCTTCGGGTAGCGGCCGTGGCGGAGGTCTCCGCTGATCCGGTCGAGTTCCTTCACCAGGTCCTCGACGATCACGGCCATGTCGTCCGCGGAGCGACGGGTCATCCGCGACAGCGACGGCTGGGGCTCGAGCAGCCGCACGGACAACGCCTGCGACCCCTTCTTGCCCTGGACGACGCCGTACTCGAGCCGCGTGCCGGCCTTGACGGTCACGACGCCGTCGGGCAGCGAGGACGCGTGCAGGAACACCTGGTCGCCGTCGTCTCCGGTGATGAAGCCGAAGCCCTTGTCGTCGTCGTAGAACTTGACCTTGCCGGTGGGCATGCGTGGACTCCTCGAGGTCGTGGTACGGCCGTGGTGCGTCGGATATCCTGGGTCGATGGCCAAGCCGACCCGATCAACCGGGAACCCGCAGGACTCCGCAGAACCCCCGGTGACGTTCAATCGTACCGAACGCGCTCTGGCGTTCATGATCGGTGGGATCATCATCCTCGGCCTGCTCTGCTTCGTCGCGATGATCATCATGTGGCTCACCGCTCCCAGCGCCCAGGGTGCGATGCCGTGGCCGGTGGTCATGGCGATCCCGCTCTACGGCTTCCCGATCGCCATGGTGCTGGTCTTCACGCTCCTCGGCATCACCTGGACACGTCGCGCACGAGCGAACCGGACGGCTCGCTGACGTCCGCCCCGGACGCTGGCACCGGACGATGACGACCACCGCCGACCTCGCCGCCCGACTCCGGGCGATGCCGGACGATGCGCTCGAGCGCCTCGTCGCGGCGAGGCGACTCCCCACCGCTGCACTCGCCGAGACCGGCCCGCAGCGCATCACCGACTTCTTCGACCTCGCCGAGGCACTCCGCAGCGACGACGCCGTGGACGCCGCCGTCGAGCACCTGCCGCGCGCGACGATCCTCGCACTGCGTGACGGCGGCGCCGTCGACGCGCTCGGCCCCGCGATCGAGCTCGGCCTCGCCGACGAGGACGGCGCGGTCGACGACGCGGTCGCCGCACGCGTGGCCGCCCACCCCGACCTCACCTCGCTCGACGAGCAGCCGGGAGGCCCGGAGCAGGTCCGCCCCGCTGCTCCCGCCCTCGACGCTGCGGCACTCGAGCGTGCGCGCACCACCGGCGCAGAGCAGGCGTTCGCGACGATGACGGTGCTCGCCGAGCTGCTGCGGGCGGTCGACGCCGGCGCGGTCCGCGAACTCGTCAAGGGCGGGATCGGCATGCCGCTCGCCCGCACCCTGGCCGAGCGCATCGGCACCGATGCCGAGCTCGTCGCCGGTCGCCTGGCGCTGCTCGACGGCATCGGGTTCGCCGACCCCGACACCGGGCGGTGGATCGTCACCGACCCCGGGCACGCGTGGTTGCTCGCGAGCTGGCCGGAGCGCTGGGTGTCGCTGGTGGCCGCGTGGTCGGACACGCTCCCGCCCGCCGTGCACCAGGTGCTCGAGCTGGCCGACGGGGACCTGCGCGACCTCGTGCCGCTCGGTCGGTGGGCGTACCCGGCGGGGTCCCGCTGGCTCGACGCCCTGCTGCTCGACGTCGCCGGCACCGCGGCGTCGCTCGGCCTGGCGGTCGACGGCGTCGTGACGAGCACCGGCCGGGCGCTCCTCGACGGCGACGCCGAGCAGGCCGCCGACGACCTGCCGGGTACCGTCGAGCGGGTCTACCTGCAGCACGACCTCACCGTCATCGCACCGGGGCCGCTCGCGCCGGTGGACGACGACGCCCTGCGCACGGTCGCCGTGCTCGAGGCACCGGGCCTCGCGGCGCGCTACCGCATCTCCGAGGACACCCTGCGCGCGGCGTTCCGGGCCGGACACTCCCGCGACGACCTGCTGTCCCTGCTCGGACGACTGTCGGCGACCGGGATCCCGCAGCCCCTCGCCTACCTGATCGACCAGGTGGCCGGACGCGACGGCAGCATCGTCGTCGACCGGGGGCCGGGCGGCGTCGGGACCGAGGTCCGCGGCACCGCCGACCAGCTCGACCTCGTCGGAGTGGACGCCGAGCTCCGGCAACTCGCGTGGGAGCGGCCCGACCTGACGACGCTGACCACTCGCTACCCGCCGCACGTCGTGCACACCGCGCTCGAGGACCAGCGCTACCCGGCCGTCCTGACGACCGCAGCCCGCCCCGAGGCGCACCACGGGCCTCCCGGCCGGCGCAGCCCCACCGGACGCTCGCCGGAGCAGTCGGCGCACGCACTCGTCGAACGGCTCCGCCTGACGACGCAGCGCGGCGACGCGGAGCCGGAGCAGGAGTGGCTCGGTCGGCAGATCGACCTGGCCGTGCGCGGACGCACGCCGATCCGTGTGACCGTCCGGATGCCGGACGGCTCGGAGCGGCCGTTCTCGATCGTGCCGACCTCGGTCGCGGCCGGACGCGTCCGCGGGCGGGACACGGCCGTCGACGTCGAACGCACCCTGCCGCTGTCGCTCGTCGTGTCGGTCGAGAGCGACGCCTGAGCCGCGCGGTCACCCGCACGCAGGTGCCGACGGCTAGGCTGGCAGGTCATGAACGGACCGCTGATCGTGCAGAGCGACCGCACCGTGCTCCTCGAGGTCGCGCACCCCGACGCCGAGGACGCACGCCACGAGCTCGCGGCCTTCGCCGAGCTCGAACGCGCTCCCGAGCACGTGCACACCTACCGGATCACCCGCCTCGGACTCTGGAACGCGCGCGCCGCGGGCCACGACGCCGAGGCGATGATCGACACCCTGGAACGCTTCGCGAAGTTCCCCGTGCCGCAGAGCGTCACGGTCGACATCCGCGACACGGTCTCGCGCTACGGACGGCTCGTGATCCGTCGCGAGGAACGACCCGACGCGCCCGTGATCGCGAACTCCCCCACCGAGGAACTCGAGCGGCTGCCGCTCCTGCTCCTCACCGCCGAGGACCCGTCGGTGCTGGCCGAGGTCATCCGGTCGAAGCGCATCAAGCCGCTGCTCGGTGACATGCGGTCCTCGACCGAGGTCGAGCTGCAGCCGTGGGCGCGGGGGCAGATCAAGCAGGAGCTCGTGAAGCTCGGCTGGCCGGCGGAGGACCTGGCGGGCTACACCCCTGGCCAACCCCACCCGATCGACCTGGACACGGCCGAGTGGCACATGCGGCCGTACCAGGAGCAGGCCGTCGACACGTTCTTCGCCCAGGGCTCCGGCGTCGTCGTGCTGCCCTGTGGTGCGGGCAAGACGCTCGTCGGCGCGGGCGCCATGGCGACCGTCAAGGCGACCACGCTCATCCTCGTGACGAACACCGTCTCGGCCCGACAGTGGCGCACCGAGCTCCTCAAGCGCACGACCCTGACGCCGGAGGACATCGGCGAGTACTCGGGCAGCGTCAAGGAGATCCGGCCGGTCACGATCGCGACCTACCAGATCCTCACCGCCCGCCGGAAGGGCGAGTACACGCACCTGTCGCTCCTCGACGCCCTCGACTGGGGCCTCATCGTCTACGACGAGGTGCACCTGCTGCCCGCGCCGGTGTTCAAGCTGACCGCCGACCTGCAGGCCCGCCGACGCCTGGGCCTCACCGCGACGCTCGTGCGCGAGGACGGCCGCGAGGGCGACGTCTTCTCGCTCATCGGGCCGAAGCGGTACGACGCCCCGTGGAAGGAGATCGAGGCGCAGGGCTACATCTCACCGGCCTCCTGCTACGAGGTCCGCATCGACCTGCCGCACCAGGACCGCCTGGAGTACGCGGCGTCGAGCGACGACGAGCGCTACCGGCTCGCCGCGACGTCCCCGGCCAAGACCCCGGTGGTGCGGGAACTCATCGAGAAGCACCGTGGTGAGCAGATCCTGGTGATCGGCCAGTACATCGACCAGCTCGACGAACTGGCTGCGTCGCTCGACGCCGCGGAGATCACGGGGGCGACCCCGGTCGACGAACGGGAGCGGCTGTACGACGCGTTCCGGTCCGGCGAGGTCGACGTGCTCGTCGTCTCGAAGGTCGCGAACTTCTCGATCGACCTGCCCGACGCGACCGTCGCCATCCAGGTCTCCGGCTCGTTCGGGTCCCGGCAGGAAGAGGCACAGCGGCTCGGCCGGCTCCTCCGCCCGAACAAGGACGGCCTGCCCGCGTCGTTCTACACGCTCGTGGCCCGGGACACCGTCGACCAGGACTTCGCGCAGAACCGACAGCGGTTCCTGGCGGAGCAGGGGTACTCGTACACGATCCTCGACGCTGACCAGGTCCAGACGCCCGTGGGCTGACGTACGAACCGCTCTCAGGAAACCCCGAGGGAACAGTCAGAAGATAAGACCATGAGCGATGGCCCCAAGATCCTGATCGTCGACGACGAGCCGAACATCCGCGACCTCCTGACGACCTCGTTGCGCTTCGCCGGCTTCGCCGTGCGTGCGGTGGGCAACGGAGCACAGGCGATCTCCGCCGTGCTGGAAGAAGAGCCGGACCTCATCATCCTCGACGTGATGCTGCCCGACATGAACGGCTTCGGTGTCACCAAGCGCCTGCGTTCCTCGGGCTACACCTCGCCGATCCTGTTCCTGACGGCGAAGGACGACACCGAGGACAAGATCACCGGCCTCACCGTCGGCGGCGACGACTACGTCACCAAGCCGTTCTCGCTCGACGAGATCGTCGCCCGCATCAAGGCCATCCTCCGTCGCACCATGAACGACGAGGAAGACGCGATCATCCGCGCCGGCGAGCTCACGATGGACCAGGACACGCACGAGGTCACGATCGGCGACGCCCAGATCGAGCTCTCGCCCACCGAGTTCAAGCTGCTCCGCTACCTGATGCTCAACCCGAACCGCGTGCTGTCGAAGGCGCAGATCCTCGACCACGTGTGGGAGTACGACTTCAACGGCGACGCGGGCATCGTCGAGAGCTACATCTCGTACCTGCGCCGCAAGCTCGACCAGTACTCCGCCGAGCCGATCATCCAGACCAAGCGCGGCTTCGGCTACATGCTGAAGGCGTCCAAGGCTTCCTAGGAGCAGGAGTCCCTCGGGGCTCGACTTCACGGCGGTCGTCCGGTTTCACCGGGCGGCCGCTGTCTATCGTTGGGGCAGCATGCACACGCGAATGAACCACTGGTGGGACGGGATCTCCCTGCGCACCAAGATCACCGGGATCACGGTGCTGCTCGTCGCGCTCGGGTTGCTCGTCGCCGGACTCGGCACGATGACCGTGCTGTCCACCTACCTCATGCAGCAGCTCGACAACACGGTCAAGCAGACGACCGAGCAGCTCGAGGGCCAGAACATCAGCGACGGCGAGCAGTACTGCAAGCTGTCCGTGGTGGTGTCACAGAGCGCCTACGTCGCCGCGTACGACGCCGACGGCGACCGGATCTGCCAGACGAAGGCGTCGAGCCGGCCCGACGTCCGCGAAGCCACCCTGGTCGAGGCATCGCAGGCGAACCAGCGCATCTCGCTCTACGACAGCCAGCACAACCACGAGTGGCGTGCGCAGATCATCCCGGCGTCGCTGCAGAACCAGTCCGACGGCACCACCGAGACCGGCTACGTGCTCATCGCGGTCTCCAGTGCCGGTACCGACGAGACGATCGGCAAGTTCACCGCGATCTTCCTCGGGTTCGGTGCCTCGGTCATCCTGCTCGGCGCCATGCTCACCCGGCTGCTCGTCACCGCGACCTTCGACCCGCTGCGCGACGTCGAGGACACTGCCGCACGGTTCGCCGCGGGTGACTTCAACCAGCGCCTCGAGGCCGACACCCCGAACACCGAGGTCGGCCGACTCAACCGCTCCCTCAACGTCATGCTCGAGCGGATCGACTCCGCGTTCGAGGACCGCGAGCGCACCATCGCCCAGATGCGCCGGTTCGTCGGGGACGCCTCGCACGAACTCCGCACGCCGCTGGTGTCCCTGCGCGGGTACGCCGAGCTGTACCGGATGGGTGCCCTGCGCAAGGAAGAGGACGTCGCCCAGGCGATGGAGCGCATCGAGAAGGAAGCGCAGCGGATGGGCCTGCTCGTGCAGGACCTGCTGCAGCTCGCCCGCATCGACGAGTCGAAGCCGCTCGAGCTCGGCCCGGTCGACCTCGTCGCCATCGCCCGCGACTCGGCGCTCGACACGATGGCCTCCAACCCCGACCGCGAGATCCAGGTCCTCGTCGAGGACTCCCTCACCGGCGAGAGCGTGCCCCAGGCCGTCCGCCCGTCGGCGTCGGCGTCGTCGTCCATCGGCTCTCCGGACTCCGGCGAAGCACCGCCCGTGTCGCCCACCTCGGCGAACACCACCGGGCCGATCGCGTTCTCGCGCCAGACCATCGCGCGTCTGCGGGCCCGTCGGACCCGCGCCATGAACATCGACGCCGGCGCCGCACCGACCGACGAGACCACCCCGCTGCCCACGGTCGTGCTGCCGAAGCGCCCGCCGATCGTCCTGGCGGAAGAGAACAAGATCCGCCAGATCGTTACGAACCTGATGGGCAACGCCATGCGGTTCACGGCGAACGACGACCCGATCGAGATCGGCATCGGCGTGGACGACGAGCGCGGCATGGCACACCTCGACGTGATCGACCACGGTGAGGGCATCCCGCCGCAGCTGCGCGAGAAGATCTTCCAGCGCTTCTGGCGTGCGGACACCTCCCGCGCCCGTGACACCGGCGGCTCGGGCCTCGGGCTCGCCATCGTGTCCGGCATCGTCGCGGCGCACCACGGCTCCGTCGAGGTCTTCGACACCGAGGGCGGCGGCGCCACCTTCCGCGTCTGGCTCCCCCTGCTCCCCCGCGACTTCGCCGCCTGACCCGCACGCCGGCCGCTGCTCGAGGTAGCCGCTAACTGCCGCCCATCCCGCGCTCTCACGGCGCAACGTGCGACCTGGGTGACGAACGCACGGCGTGTTGTGCGACCGCCGCAAGCAAGCGTCGGACCCTTCGGAGGGACAACCCGCCGACGTCACGACGAGCGCGAGACGAAGGCCTGGCGCAGACGCTCGAACAGCACAGCAGGGCGAGCGGCATCAGCCCGCGTCGCATGCAGGACGAGCCAGCCGTTGACCGCCATACCGTTGTCACGCCGCTGGTCGTACTGGAAGACATCCTGCTCGCGGTGGTGATCGCCGTCGTACTCCAACGCGATCCGACGTTCCGGCCAGGCCATGTCCACGCGTCCGAGGAACCGGCCGTGGTGATCCGACACCTCGACCTGCAGTTCCGGCTCGGGGAAGCCCGCGTCCACCACGGCGAGCCGAAGCCAGGTCTCCATCGGTGACTCGGCACCGACGCGCACCCGCGCGATCGCGGCACGAGCGACCGCGATCCACCGAGATCCGGGCACGATGCTCTTGGCGAGCGTGTCGATCGTGCAGAGTCCGCTCTTGCCCACCAGGAAATCGCCCACCGCGACGAGTTGCTGCACGCTGAGCAGACCGGCGCACTCCCGCCACGCAAGCTCTGGAGTGCTGAGCCGCATCCCCTGCCGCTCGCAGCTGGTAGCTCCGGACCGGCGACGGTGTCCTTTGACCTGTGGACGTCGCATCACCGGGCCGGTTCCGTCGGTCGTGACGTGGACGGGGACTTCGGCACCGTGCGGGAGCGGTGCTCCCCACAGCGCGGCGGCCGTCGTGTGGCTCAGGTACTGGTCCGGACGGAGCACCAGGCCGACTGCCGCGACGATCGACATCGTGGCGTCGGTCGACCGGACGCCATGCACGGGACGGACGAGATCACGTCGACGGAGACGACCCGGATCGACGCCGAACCCGATGGCGTCACGGACCAGGAAGCCGGCGGAGTCGAGCGTCTCAGGGAGCGGACGAGGCTTCGGCATGTCCCGAGTGTCGCGACCCGGCTGCCCACGCGACCCTCTCGGGAGCGCATCTGTGGAGAACGACCGGTGCCGGGCCTCCTGTGCGCTTCACGCTGATCGCGCAACATGCCGTCTCCAGCACGCCGTGGTCGCACAAACTGCCGGGACGGCCTCCGCGAAGCGGCAGTTCGCGCGATCTCGGCCCAACCGGCCCGACCGCACACACAGAAGGGCCCCACACGCGCAGCGTGCGGGGCCCTTCTGTCAGACGGACTTTAGAAGTCCATGCCACCCGTCGGGTCGCCAGCCGGAGCAGCAGGGGTGCGCTCGGGCTTCTCGGCGACGACGACCTCGGTGGTCAGGAACAGACCGGCGATCGACGCAGCGTTCTGCAGCGCCGAACGCGTGACCTTGGCGGGGTCGATGATGCCGGCGGCGATCAGGTCGACGTACTCGCCGGTCGCGGCGTTGAGGCCCCAACCCGACTCGAGCTCGCGGACCTTGGCGGCGACGACACCCGGCTCGAGACCGGCGTTCAGCGCGATCTGCTTGAGCGGCGCGTCGATGGCCACGCGGACGATGTTCGCACCGGTCGCCTCGTCACCCTCGAGCTCGAGGGCCTCGAGTGCGACGGCACCGGCCTGGATGAGGGCGACGCCACCACCGGCGACGATGCCCTCTTCGACGGCAGCCTTCGCGTTGCGGACGGCGTCCTCGATGCGGTGCTTGCGCTCCTTGAGCTCGACCTCGGTCGCGGCACCCGCCTTGATGACGGCGACGCCACCGGCGAGCTTCGCGAGGCGCTCCTGGAGCTTCTCACGGTCGTAGTCGGAGTCGGTCGCCTCGATCTCGGCACGGATCTGGCGGACACGGCCGGCGATCTGCTCGGCGTCGCCGGCACCCTCGACGATCGTGGTCTCGTCCTTGGTGATGACGACCTTGCGGGCACGACCGAGCAGGTCGAGCGTCGCGTTCTCGAGCTTGAGGCCGACCTCTTCCGAGATGACCTGGCCACCGGTCAGGATCGCGATGTCCTGCAGCATGGCCTTGCGGCGGTCGCCGAAGCCCGGAGCCTTGACGGCGACGGACTTGAAGATGCCGCGGATCTTGTTCACGACGAGCGTGGCCAGGGCCTCGCCGTCGACGTCCTCGGCGATGATCAGGAGCTGCTTGCCCGCCTGGATCACCTTGTCGACGACCGGCAGGAGGTCCTTGATGTTCGAGATCTTCGAGTTGACGATCAGGATGTAGGCGTCCTCGAAGACGGCTTCCTGACGCTCGGGGTCGGTGACGAAGTACTGCGACAGGTAGCCCTTGTCGAAGCGCATGCCCTCGGTGAGCTCGAGCTCGGTGCCGAAGGTGTTCGACTCCTCGACGGTGACGACGCCTTCCTTGCCGACCTTGTCGATGGCCTCGGCGATGAGCGCGCCGATGGTCGGGTCAGCGGCCGAGATCGACGCGGTCGCGGCGATCTGGTCCTTGGTCTCGATGTCCTTCGCGTTGGCGAGGAGCTGGTCGGAGACGGCGGCGACGGCCTTCTCGATGCCGCGCTTGAGCGACACGGGGTCGGCACCGGCGGCGACGTTGCGCAGGCCTTCGCGGACGAGCGCCTGGGCGAGGACGGTCGCGGTGGTCGTTCCGTCACCGGCGACGTCGTCGGTCTTCTTGGCGACCTCCTTGACGAGCTCCGCACCGATCTTCTCGTACGGGTCGTCGAGCTCGATCTCCTTGGCGATGGAGACACCGTCGTTCGTGATCGTGGGGGCGCCCCACTTCTTCTCGAGGACGACGTTGCGGCCGCGCGGGCCGAGCGTCACCTTCACGGCGTCGGCCAGCTGGTTCAGGCCGCGCTCGAGGCCACGGCGGGCCTCCTCGTCGAAAGCAATGATCTTAGCCATGTGGTTTTTCGTCCCTCCCGGACGTCGTCTTGGGGGTCGTGCTGGCACTCAGCGTGAGCGAGTGCCAACGCCGATTCTGGCACTCGCCGGGTGTGAGTGCAACACAGTCGGGAGGCTCGTGACGACTTCCCAGGACACGTCGCGTCCGGTGGACCCCGCACCACCGCCGCGGTCGCGCTCCCCGCGCCGGTCACCGTCCCCGCACACGACGAACGCGCCGCCCCTGACGGGACGGCGCGTTCTGGAAGTGGTGCTGCTCAGGCGGGGCGGACGGACTCTGCCTGCGGGCCCTTCGACCCGGTGCCGACGTCGAACACGACGGCCTGGCCCTCCTCGAGGACCTTGTAACCCGACATGTCGATGGCCGAGTAGTGCACGAACACGTCCTGGCCCCCTCCATCCACGGTGATGAAGCCGAAGCCCTTTTCAGCGTTGAACCACTTCACGGTTCCGTTGGCCATGATCTCTTGCTCCCTGGTACTGCAGTGCGGAACGACGTGATCGTCGTCTGCATGGGACTCTGACCGAACCCGTCCGATCAGGCAAGAGGTGTGACGTTGTTTCACGTCGATTCCGTCAGAAATCAACGTGCTCGAAACACGGCCGTCACACAATGCGCGGAAAACGCGGCGCGACGGCCCGCAGAACGACCGATCAGCCGGTGTAGTCGGCGCCGAGGACGACGCTCACGTCGGCGTTCGGGAACGCCGCCGACTGCTGCACGGCCGTGACGCCGAGCTGCTTCGCGATGCCCTGTGCGACCGCCGCCTGCGACGCCTGCTGGTAGTAGACGATCGTCGACGTGGAGCCCGTCGTACCGGCGTCACCGGTGGAGGCGACCTGCCAGCCGGCGCCGGTCAGCGCCGCACTCGCACGGCTGGCGAGGCCCGTGGTGGTCGTGCCGTTCAGGACGACGACGGTGGTGGTGCCCTGCTGCGCCGGCGTCGCGGCCGCAGCACTGCCCGACCCCGACCCAGCCGAGCCGGAACCGGCGGACGAGGACGCGGACGGCTTGGACGTCGCCGAGGGCTTCGCGGTGGCGGACGCCGACGTGGAGGCCGAGGGGGAATCCGAGCTGTTGAACGAGTAGCTGCCGTTCAGCAGCGCGAGGACGAGCACGCCGATGCCGACGAGCACGCCGGTGGCGAGCGCCGCCCAGGCGAAGGCGATCCAGCCACGGCCGCGACGCTGGGCACCGCGGTGCGCACCGACCCGCGGGCCGTCGGCGACGTCGTCGAACCGGTCTCGGGGGAATCTCGTGCTCATCGTTCCTCTTCACGTCCTTCGGGAGCCGCACCGGGCGCGACGAAGCTGCGCGTCGCCCGGGCGCTGGTGCGCGCGTGACGGAGCCGCTGCAGCCGGCTGACGAGCTGCGGGTCGTACGCGAGTGCCGCGGGCGAGTCGATCACGCGGTTCAGCACCTGGTAGTAGCGCGCCGCCGACATCTCGAACTCGACCCGGATCTCCGCTTCCTTCGTGCGGTCGTGCCGTGCCCGGTCCTGCTCGAACGTCAGCACGTGCTTCGCGAGCTCACTGAGCTGGTCAGCACCGAGCTGGTCAGCACGCAGCTCGTCAGCACTGAGCTCGTCGACGCTGCGTTCGTCGGTGGGGCTGGTCACTGCGGTTCCGATCACGGTCGGGTAACGGGTCTCGCACATCGTAGGGGTGGAGTCGATCCGGACCCTGGCACGGCGCTGGACTGTCGCGAACACCGGTCACAGGTTCGGCGCGCGGAACCAGCGCACACGCCGACCGAACGGGTCGGAGATGGCCACCGCGACCCCGTCGAGCGAGACCGTCGCGAACGAGTCCGGATCCGCCGCGTCGACGTCGTCGGGCAGCGTCGCCGCCACCCCGCGCAGGATCCCGGAGCGTTCGAGGGCGATCCAGTGCACGCCCCGCGCACGGATCCGGTCCACGAACCGCTGCCGGTCCGCGCCCGGCACGTAGACCAGGGTCCCGGTGGTCAGGACGACCGGTTCGACGTCGTCCGGCAGGGCGTCCAGTGCACGGTCGAGGTCGCCGGGCAGCGCGCCCCGGATCCGGACTGGAGGCACGGTGAGCGTCGCGGACGCCGCCGCGCGCATCAGGGCGGTCCGGTCCGACGCCTCGGGCGGGACGGCCTCGACCAGCCGGTCGAACGCACCGGGGACCGACAGGTCGATCGGGTTCGGGTCGAGGGCCACCCGGGCGCCGATCCTGATCGGGACGGTCGCGGGTGCGGGAACGGCCCCGGTTGCGTCCGCGACCAGCCGGACCGAGGGCTCGGCGAGCGCCGTGTGCATCCGGAGGACCGCAGCCCCGGAACCGACGCGGTAGTCCAGGGTCACCCGGTCCGGGATCGAGCACAGTCCGGCGGCGGCCCCGGCGTCGACCAGGCCGAGCGGACGCGCGGACCGTTCGGCGAGCGCCGCGAACAGCGGGACGACCGGGGCGAGCCGCTGCGGGTCGTTGGCCTGCACCGTGGCGGAGGCGAGGGCCGCGACCAGCGCGGGGCGGGCCTCCAGGCCGAGCGCGCGCAGCGCACCCGGGTCCGACGGGTCCGCGCCCAGCTGCCGCGCGACCGCGAAGAACAGTTCCGGCTGCCGCTGCTGCTCGGGGACCTCGGCGAGGAGCGCGACGAGGGAGTCGTCGAGCGACCGTGCCCAGGCCGCGTACGACGGCGAGACCGCCTGGATGCGGTCGGCGTACGCGTCGTACCGGGCGCGGGTGTCCATCAGCGTCCGGGCCGGTGCATGCCGACGTGTCGGATGCCGGCCTCGTCGTACGGCTCCCCGAACCGCACGAAGCCGTACCGCTCGTACAGGGCGGCGACGTACTCCTGGGCGTGCAGGACGAACGGGTCGTGTCCGTGTTCGTCGAGGACGGCGGCGACGAGCCGGCCGGCGATCCCCTGTCCACGGTGCCCGGGGTCGGTCGCGACCCGGCCGATCACCCACGCCGGCGACGCTGCGCCGTCGGGGTGGACCTCGTCGGCTGCCGGGCGGATGAGCCGCAGGTACCCAACCGCATCGGTGTCCGTGCCGAACCACCAGTGCTCGGTGTCGGGCTCGCGGTCACGGCCGTCGAAGTCCTCGGCGGTGACCCGCTGCTCGAGCGCGAACACGCGGTTGCGCAGGACGACGATGCCGTACAGTTCGTCCGTCGTCAGACGGGTCCAGCGGGCGTGGTGCACGGAATGCTCGGACATCGTGGCGAGTTTAGTGAAGTGGTCGGGAGTGCCCGGAAGAGCCCGGCCGGAAGCAGGAGGAACCAATGGCATACAACGTCGACAAGTCCGACGCCCAGTGGCGCGAGGAGCTCTCCCCGGACCAGTACGCCGTCCTCCGCCAGGCGGGGACCGAACGACCGTGGACCGGTGAACTCCTCGACGAGGAGCGCGCCGGCGTCTACACCTGTGCGGCCTGCAACGCGGAGCTGTTCAAGAGCGGCACGAAGTTCGACTCCGGCTGCGGCTGGCCGTCGTTCTACGAGTCGGTGAACCCGGACGCCGTGCAGCTCATCGAGGACAACTCCCTCGGCATGGCCCGCACCGAGGTCCGGTGCGCGAACTGCGGTTCGCACCTGGGCCACGTGTTCCCGGACGGGTTCGGCACCCCCACGGGTGACCGGTACTGCATGAACTCGATCTCGCTGAACTTCTCGGAGAAGTCGGGCGAGTGAGCCCCGGACGCCCTCACCGGTAAGATGAGCGGCGTCAGCCGGCATGGCGCAATTGGTAGCGCACCGTACTTGTAATACGGGGGTTGCGGGTTCAAGTCCCGCTGCCGGCCCCAGATGAAGCGATGCCCCGGGCGAAGTCTCGCCCGGGGCATCGGCACACGGAACGCGGATCAGGGGGCGTTCCGGGCGCTGGACGCGGTAACCAGCCGGTCGTGCGACGAGGATGACACCTCACCGACCCGCGCGTCCACACCCTGACCCCACATCCGCGGAAATCCGCACGATGTGCACGAACGCGCCGGGGTCCTGTCCGCTCAGCGCCCGCCGGCTCAGCGCCCGCCGGTGATCTTCCGCTCCCGCTGCGCGACGCCGGCCGTGCCGTAGGGGTAGTCGTCGATGCGGGGAGCGCTGGCGTCGGTCAGTCGGGCGAGCTCGTCGTCGGTGAGCACCAGGTCCGCGGCACCGAGGTTGTCCTCGAGCTGCGACAGGGTGCGGACGCCGAGGATCACGCTCGTGACCGCGGGGCGGGCCAGCAGCCAGGCGAGTGCGACCTGCGACTTCGAGGCGTCGTGGGCGTCGGCCACCTCGGAGACGGCGTCGAGCACCTCCCACGTGCGCTCGTCACCGTTGCGGGCTTCCCAGGCCTCCATGCCGCGCTGCGGGTTCTCGCCCAGGCGGGTGGCGCCGGTCGGGGCCTCGTCGCGCTGGTACTTGCCGGAGAGCCAGCCGCCGGCCAGCGGCGACCAGGGCAGCAGGCCGATGCCGGCGTCGAGGCAGGCGGGCACGACCTCGTGCTCGATGTCGCGGACGAGCAGGTTGTACTGCGGCTGCAGGGTGACGGGCGGCGCCCAGCCGTGGGCCTTCGCCTCGTAGACGGCCTTGGTGACCTGGTAGCCGAGGTAGTTCGAGAACCCGTAGGAGCCGATCTTGCCGGCGGACACGGCGTCGTCGAGGAACCGCAGGGTCTCGTCGATGGGGGTCAGGGCGTCCCACGCGTGCATCTGGTACAGGTCGATGTGGTCGACGCCGAGCCGCTCGAGCGAGGCGTCGAGGGCCACGCGCAGGTGTCGTCGGGACAGGCCGAGGTCGTTCGGGCCGTCGCCCTGCGGGAACCGGCCCTTGGTGGCGAGGACGACCTGCGCGGCCTCGGTGGGGTGTGCTGCGAGCCAGCGGCCGATGATCCGCTCGGATTCGTTGCCGGAGTAGACGTCCGCCGTGTCGACGAGCGTGCCACCGGCGGCCACGAAGGCGTCGAGGATGGCGTGTGAGGTGGGTTCGTCGGCTTCGCTGCCGAACGTCATGGTGCCGAGGGTCAGCGTCGACACCGATGTCCCGCTGTTGCCGAGGAGTCTGTAGTCCATGGCGGGGACGGTACGCCCGGTGCCGCCCGACCGAGGGGACCCACGAGTACCCCTCAGCGCGGGGCGGACAGGAACCGCAGCGCTGCTTCGCGGAACGGCCGCGAGGTCGGGGCGTTGAAGTGGTTGCGCCCCGGGATCTCGAAGAAGGTGGCGTCCGGCGCGGCCTCGGCGAGCCGGACCGCGCTGTCGCGGATGCCGTCCTCGCTGCCCGCGGCGATCAGGAGCGGCTGCGCCGGGGCGTTCTCCGGGGTCGGCTCGATGGTGTTCCGCATCCCCTCGACCATGGCCACGAGCGCGCCGAGGTCGTTGCCCTCGACGTTGCCCGCCATCGTCAGGTAGCCGTTGGTGACGCGGTCCTCGATGGGGGTGCCGTCGGCGATGTACGCCTTCGCCTGGTCGACGCGGACGCGACGCATGGGGTCGGCGTCCGGGATCCCGCCGAACACCGCGCGCGAGATCCGGCCGGGCAGGCGTTCGGCGGTGTGCCAGCCGACGCGGGCGCCGAGCGAGTACCCGAGGTACGCGACGTCGTCGAGCAGGTACGTGTCGATGACCGTGGTGACGTCGGCGACGAGCAGGTCCATCGAGTAGGCACCCGGGTCGTGCGGCTTCGCGCTCGCGCCGTGCCCGCGCTGGTCGAGTGCCACGACCCGGTACCCGGCACGGACCAGGTGCCGCGTCCAGCCCGAGGCGTGCCAGTTGAGCACCGCACCGGAGGCGAAGCCGTGCACCGCGATGACGGCCGGGGCGTCGGGGTCGCCGAAGTCGTAGGTCGCGAGTCGCAGCCCGTCGGGCGACATCACGAACCGGGGGCGGGGCGCTTCGGGGACGAGTGACATGTCCTCTCAAGCGTATCGGGGCAGTGTGGTGGCCATGGACGGCTACGGCGGCGATCAGATCCGGGCGGCGGAACGCCCCCACCTCGACGCGGGGGAACCCCTGATGCAACGGGCCGCCGACGGGCTCGCGCGCATCGTGGGCGACCTGCTGGACGACCCGGCCGTGCGGCCGGTCGACGGGCCGGGATCCGTCCTCGTGCTCGCCGGCAGCGGCGACAACGGCGGTGACGCCCTGTTCGCGGGCGCTCGCCTGGCAGCGGCCGGGAGGCACGTGGCGGTCCTGCGCGTCGGCTCCCGTGTCCACGAGGCCGGCCTGGCAGCGGCGCTGGACGCCGGCGCGCGTCTGCTGGACGGCCCGTCCGGCGCCTCGGGACCGAACGCGGGCGGGGCGGCGGACATCCTGCGAGCCGCCGGCCGGAGCGACGGCGAACGCCTGGCGGACGTCGCGACCGAGGCCGCACTCGAGGCCGACCTGGTGCTCGACGGCATCCTCGGCATCGGGGTGCACGGCGCGAACGCACTGCGGTCCCCCGCGCGGGAGGTCGTGGACGCCATCCGTGAGCTCGCCCGCGACCAGCGTGCGCCGTTCGTGGTCGCAGTGGACGTGCCGAGCGGCATCGACGTGGACACCGGCGGCGTCGCGGACGACCACGTCCTGCACGCCGACGTCACCGTCACCTTCGGCGGTGTGAAGGCCGGCCTGTTGACCGGACCCGCCGCCACCCTCGCCGGCCGGATCGAACTCGTCGACGTCGGGATCGGTGCGGATCTGGCGACGACGGAGCCGCTGATCCGCACCTGACCCCTCGAACGTCAGTGCTGCTCGAACCCCAGTGCTGCTCGAACGTCAGTGGTGCTCGTACAGCACGGGCTCCGGCAGACCGTGCTCGGCGCGGACGCTGCGTGCGATGCCCTCGATCGCGACCAGGGCGTCGACCACGAGCTCGGGCGTCACCGGGAACGGCATGTTGTGGATGGTCTCGCCCTCCACCGTCGCGGCCTCGGCCACGGCGCGCAGCACGTCACGGTCGTCGACCGTCAGGCCGATCTCGGTCAGGGTGTTCGGCAGGCCGACCTTCGTGGTGAAGACGACGAAGTCCTCGATCTCCTCGGCCGGGGCGCCCTCGAGCACCAGCTGCGCGATCGTCCCGATGTTCACCTTCTGCCCGTGGGCCAGGCCGTGCGCCTGCGGCGCCGCAGTCAGCCCGTTGTGGATCGCGTGGGCGGCGGCGAGGCCCCCGGACTCGAAGCCCAGGCCGGACAGCAGCGTGTTCGCCTCGACGACCTTCTCGAGCGCCGGGGTGACGACCTTGGCCTTGACGGCCTCGATGGCCTGCAGGGCGTTCTCGTGCAGGAGCTTCCACGACAGCTCGGCGAGCGCGACGCCGGTCTGGGTCTGCAGGCCGCCGGCCATGGTGTCGGCGTTGGCGCGCTTCGCGGCACGGGCCTCGACCCAGGTCGCCAGCGCGTCCCCGATGCCCGCGACCAGGAACTGCACCGGCGCGTTGGCGACGAGCCGGGTGTCGATGAGCACCAGATCCGGGTTGTGCGGGAAGAAGCGGTACTCGATGAACTCGCCCTCGGCGGTGTAGATGACGGCGAGCGCCGAGGTGGGGGCGTCGGTGGACGCGGCCGTCGGCACGCTGGCCCACCGGATGCCGGCGAGGTGTCCCGCGGCCTTCGCAGCGTCGATCGCGGAGCCACCGCCGAGCCCCACGATGACGTCGGCGTCCGTCGCACGGATCTGCTCGACGAGCTCGTCGACGGCCTCGGGGGTGGCGAAGCGGCCGAACCCGACACGCTCCACGGCCAGGTCGGCGGACCGGAAGCTCTCGGAGACGGCGGTCTCGACGATGCCCCAGACCACGTCATCGGCGACGATCAGGGGCCGCTTGCCGATCGGGGCGATGAACTCGCCGACGCGGGTGATCGCGTCCTTGCCCTGGACGTAGCGGGCGGGGCTCATCACGGTGCTGATGGGAGTGGCCATCGTGCGGTTCCTTCCGGTTGTACGACAGGTGTACGACAGGTGTCGGGGTGGCCGACGCCGCCGACGGTACGCGCGGCCGCTGATCGGGAGGTGCTGATCGGTAGGTTCGGGACCATGACGTTCAACGACGACTCGCAACTCCGGGGCGGCAAGGTCAAGCGGCGGGGTCGCACCACGGCGATCGGCGGAGGCGCCGTGGGCGTCGGCGTCATCGTGGTGTTCCTGATCCTGCAGTTCACCGGCGTCGACGTGAGCGGGATCGTCGGCGGCGGCAACGGCCTGACGACGATCCAGCAGGGGGGCGAGTCCGTCGACGCCGCACCCGAGTGCCGGACCGGGCGCGACGCCAACCTGCGCGTCGAGTGCCGGATGGAGGGCGCGGCCGAGTCGCTCGACGCCTACTGGACGTCCGAGGCGCGGTCGCTCGGTGTCTCGTACACGTCACCGGAGTTCTTCCTGTTCCAGGACTCCACCGACACCTCGTGCGGGCAGGCCTCGGCCGCGACCGGCCCGTTCTACTGCCCGCCGGACCGTGCGGTCTTCCTGGACACCGCGTTCTACGACGACCTGCAGTCACAGTACGGCTCGTCCGGCGGTCCGCTCGCGCAGATGTACGTCGTCGCGCACGAGTGGGCGCACCACATCCAGCAGCTGCAGGGGTCGTTCGCGAACACCGACCGCTCCGGCACGGGGGCGTCGTCGGGCAGCGTCCGCGTCGAGCTGCAGGCTGACTGCTACGCCGGGGCCTGGGTCGGCGACGCCGCCACGACGAAGGACGCGAACGGCGAGACGTTCTTCGAACCGATCACCCGCTCCCAGATCACCGACGCCCTGTCGGCGGCGAGCGCCGTGGGCGACGACAGCATCCAGGAGCGCGCGACCGGCCGCGTCGACCCGGACTCGTTCACGCACGGGTCGAGCGAGCAGCGACAGCGCTGGTTCCTGCGCGGCTACCAACAGGGCGCGACGAGCTGCGACACCCTGAGCATCCCGGGTTCGGCCCTGTAGCCGCACCGTCGAACCACGGGAGGCTCGGTGCCAGCTGGCACCGGGCCTCCCGTCCGTGGTCAGCGCGTCAGCGCTCGTCCAGGCGTCAGCGCTTGGTCGGCGTGGGCGTGGGGGTCGCGCTCGGCGTGGGCGTCGGGGTGGGCGTCGGGGTGGCGTCGGTCGCCCCGGCGGCCGTCACCACGAAGGTGCGGAAGTCGTCGTTCGTGACCGGGGAGGTCAACTCGTAGCGCTGCCCGTTCACGAGCACGAGCGGCGTGCCGGGGAACTCCTTGAGCGTCGACCCGGGGATCGTGCCGTCGGACACCGCCGTCGTCTGCTCGTCCACCCACTTGGCGTAGTCCTGGTCGGCGATGCAGCTCCGGACGGCGCTCCGTTCCTGCAGCCCCTGCACGCCCGTGACGACGTCGGTGAGCTCCGCGTCGGTCAGACCAGGGGTGCCCTCGTCCGGCTGCTTCGCGAAGAGCGCCTGGTTCACCGCGTAGAACTGGTTCGGGGAGTGCTCGGCGACGCAGGCGGCGGCGTTCGCGGCGCGGAGAGAGTACTTCGTGCCCTGCGAGCGGTTCGACAGGACCGCGACCGGGTGGATGTCCACCGTGGCCGCACCGGAGTCGACGAGGTCCTTGATGTAGTCGCCGTTCGCCTGCTCGAACTGGCCGCAGCCCGGGCAGAGGTAGTCGACGTACAGGGTGATCCGGACGGTGCCGGCGCCGTCGGTCGCGGCGCTGCTCGGCGACGCGGAGGCCGATCCGGACGCGGACGCCGCGACGGGCTTCAGGTCCTGCCCGATGGTGATGCCGCCCTGCGACATGGTCGACGGGCCGGGGCCGGCGGGCTTCACGGAGTCGACCAGTACGAGCGTGACGATCGTCGCGGCGGCGAGGAGCACGACCCCGAGCCCGATCTGCAGGCCGAGCCGGACACCACGCTGGCGTCGCTTCTGCTGGGTCCGGGCACGCTGGGCTCGCTGGCGGGCGGCTTCACGGCGCTCGTTCCGCGCGGCGCGGGCGGCACCCTCGGGGCGGTTGTTCATCGGTGCGTCGTCCTCCTGATCGGTGTCCGCTCGGCGTTCCCCTGCTCGGCGGACGGACCCGGCGATTGTAGTGGGGCGCTCTGGGAAGCCGCCGACCAAGGGGGAAAACACTGGCGCACCCGGGTGAACTCGTGTTGTATGAACCTCGACAGTCGACGGCGACTGTCCGGGGCCCGTACGGGCACACCGCTTCACTCGGATCGTCCGGCACGTACCTGCCGGTGAAGGAAGGACCGAACGCTCATGGCGTCCGTCACCTATGACAAGGCAACCCGTCTCTACCCCGGAGGCAACCGTCCCGCGGTCGACTCCCTCGACCTGGACGTCGCCGACGGCGAGTTCCTCGTCCTCGTCGGCCCCTCGGGCTGCGGCAAGTCCACCTCGCTCCGCATGCTGGCCGGCCTCGAAGAGGTCAACTCCGGTCAGATCCGCATCGGCGACCGCGACGTCACGGACGTCCCGCCGAAGGACCGCGACATCGCGATGGTGTTCCAGAACTACGCGCTGTACCCGCACATGACCGTCGCCGAGAACATGGGTTTCGCGCTCAAGATCGCCGGCGTCGGCAAGGAAGAGCGCGCCACCCGCGTGCAGGAAGCCGCCAAGCTCCTCGACCTCGAGGACTACCTCGGCCGCAAGCCGAAGGCGCTCTCCGGTGGTCAGCGTCAGCGCGTCGCGATGGGCCGTGCGATCGTCCGTCAGCCGCAGGTGTTCCTCATGGACGAGCCGCTGTCGAACCTCGACGCCAAGCTCCGCGTCCAGACCCGCACGCAGATCGCGTCGCTGCAGCGTCGTCTCGGCGTCACCACGGTCTACGTCACGCACGACCAGACCGAGGCCCTCACCATGGGTGACCGCATCGCGGTGCTCAAGGACGGCATCCTGCAGCAGGTCGGCACCCCGCGTGACCTGTACGAGAAGCCGAACAACGTGTTCGTCGCCGGCTTCATCGGTTCGCCGGCCATGAACCTGCTGCCCGCGGACGTCATCGAGGGCGGCATCAAGTTCGGCACGCTCAACCACGCGATCGACCGCGACACCCTGTCGAACGCCCGTGCCGCACAGATCACGGTCGGCATCCGCCCCGAGGACGTCATCGTGTCGCAGACCGGCGAGGGCCTGCCCGTCACGGTCGACGTCGTCGAGGAGCTCGGCGCCGACGGCTACCTCTACGGCCACGCCGACGTGAACGGCCAGCGCGCCGACATCGTCGCCCGTGTCGACGGTCGTGCACACCCGTCGATCGGTGACACGATCGTCATCACGCCGAAGCAGGGCCACGTCCACGCCTTCGACACCGAGTCGGGCGACCGCCTCGACGACAAGGCCGTCGTCAGCGCGTAACCAGCGCACTCCCCCGAGAGCCCGCGCCCGCCTCACAAGGGCGGACGCGGGCTCTCGGCTGTCCCCGACACCAGAGGAACCACCGTGCCCGACTCGATGTCCATCACCGCCGCCACCGTCGACCCCGGCCTGCTCGACCTGCCGTGGGACCTGCCACTCGCCGACTGGCCCGACGACACGATCGTCGCGCTGCCGAAGGGCATCTCGCGGCACCTCGTGCGGTTCGTGCACCTGAGCGGCTACGTCGCCGCGGTGAAGGAGACCGGCGAAGAGGTCGCCCGGTCCGAGTACGAGATGCTCCGGACCCTGCAGCGGATGGACGTGCCGTGCGTGGACCCGGTCGCGGTCATCACGAACCGCGTCGACGCCGACGGTGAACCACTGCACCCCGTGCTCGTGACCCGCCACCTGCGGTTCTCCCTGCCCTACCGCGCGCTCTACTCGCAGACGCTGCGCCCGGAGACCGCCACCCGTCTGGTCGACGCCCTCGCGCTGCTGCTCGTCCGCCTGCACGTCATCGGGTTCTACTGGGGCGACGTGTCCCTGTCGAACACGCTGTTCCGTCGCGACGCCGGCGCCTTCGCCGCGTACCTGGTCGACGCCGAGACCGGCAAGCTCTACCCCGGCGGGCTGTCGAACGGTCAGCGCGAGAACGACCTCGAGGTCGCCCGGGTGAACATCGCCGGCGAGCTGCTCGACCTCGAGGCCGGCGGGCGACTCGACGAGAACGCCGACCCCGTGGACGTGTCGAACCGCATCGTCGCCCAGTACCGGACGCTCTGGACCGAGCTCACCGGCACCGAGCAGTTCGACATCAAGGAACGCTGGCGCATCAACGACCGCGTCGAGCGCCTGAACGAGCTCGGCTTCGACATCGAAGAACTGTCGATCCACACGACCGAGGGCGGCTCGCAGGTCCGGATCCAGCCGAAGGTCGTCGACGCCGGGCACCACCAGCGCCGACTGCTGCGGCTCACCGGGCTCGACGCCGGCGAGAACCAGGCCCGGCGCCTGCTCAACGACCTCGACTCGTACCGTGCCCGCAACGGCCGTGACGAACTCGACGAGGAGATGGTGGCGCACGAGTGGGTCTCACGGGTCTTCGAGCCCGTCGTCCGCTCGATCCCCCGTGACCTGCGCGGTCGGCTCGAACCCGCCGAGGTGTTCCACGAGCTGCTCGAGCACCGCTGGTTCATGTCCCAGCAAGAGGAGCGTTCCGTCTCGCTGCCCGAGGCCACGACCGCCTACATCAACGACGTGCTCCGACACCGTCGCGACGAGCGCCTGCTCATCAACCCGCCGACCTCGTCGATCACCGTGCCGATCCCGGTGCTGGACGACGACGACGCCGACGAGTCCGACGAGTCCGACGACGTCGACGACTGGCGCGCCACGGTCTGACGCGGTCCCCGCTCGGTCACGACACCCCGCCGAGTGGGCGGCGACCGGTCGCAGACCGTCGACTGCGGCGTCGCGCAGCGACGACTCGTGACCGCACGGCGGGCACCAGCCAACGCGTCCTGACCGTTCGGGGGTCGGCAACGCGACCGCCTGGAGGCCCGGCCCGCGTCCCGGGGACCGGCGCCGGCCCTCCAGACCGTCACACCCAGCCCCGCCTGCCACCGTGAGCAGGAATGGTCGCCTCCCGCTCGGGGAGGCGACCATTCCTGCTCACGAAGTGCTGGGGCTACGCGGTGCGACGGCGCCGCGCGACCTCCCACAGGGTGACGCTCGCGGCGATGCCGGCGTTCAGGGACTCGGTGGCGCTCGAGATCGGGATCGACACGATGGCGTCGCAGGTCTCGGTGACCAGGCGCGACAGGCCCTTGCCCTCGGAACCGACGACGATCACGATCGGGCGGTCCGCGAGCTCGAGGCCGTCGAGCTCCACGTCACCGTCGCCGTCCAGGCCGAGGACGAACAGGCCCATCGACTTGAGCGACTTCAGGGTCTGCGTGAGGTTCGGGGCCATCGCGACCGGCGTGCGTGCGGCGGCCCCGGCCGAGGTCTTCCACGCCGACGCCGTCACGCCGACCGAACGACGCTGCGGCACGATGACGCCGTGTCCGCCGAACGCCGCGGTCGAGCGGATGATCGCGCCGAGGTTGCGGGGGTCGGTGATGCCGTCGAGTGCGACGAGCAGCGGGACCTGGTCACGCGAGAAGGCCTGCTCGACGATGTCCTCGGACACGGCGTACTGGTACGCCGGCACCTTGAGGGCGACGCCCTGGTGCACGCTGTCGTGTCCGGTGATGCGGTCGAGCTCGGGACGCATGAGCTCGATGATCGGCACGCCACGGTGGTTGGCGAGCGCGAGGATCTCCTTCACGCGGTCGTCGACCTCGATGCGCGACGCGATGTAGAGCGTCGACGACGGGGTCTTCGTGCGCAGGGCCTCGAGCACGGAGTTGCGCCCGGTCACCAGCTCGGAGTCGTCGGTCTTGCGTGCCGGCGGACGGCCCGTGCGACCCTGCGGGGTGCTCGAGGAACCGTGCCGGCCCTTGGCCGCCTCGAAGCGGTCCTTCGCGGCCTTGCGCTTGCCGGCCGGGTGGTACGGGCGGTCCTCGGCCTTCGGGGTCGGCTTGCGACCCTCGAGCGCCTGGGCGCCCTGTCCGCCGGAGCCGACCTGCTTGTTGCCCTTGCGACCGGTGCGGACGGCGCCGGGCCGACCCTTCTTGCTTCCCGAGACGTTCTTCATGCGTAGCTCCTGTTCGGCACTGCCGTGTTCAGGCGATGCTCCAGCGTGTTCCGGACGGCGTGTCCTCGATCGTGATGCCCGCGGCGGCGAGGTCGTCGCGCACGCGGTCGGCCGCGGTGAAGTCCCGTGCTGCCCTGGCGTCCGCGCGCTCCTGCACGAGGCGTTCGACGAGGGCGGCGAGCGGGCCTGCCGAGGTGTCATGGCCGCCGCCCGACCAGTGGGCGGCTCGCGGGTCGATGCCGAGCACCTCCACCATCGCAGCCACCTGATGGTACGCGGTCCCGAGCGTTTCCGCATCGTCGGCGTCCAGTGCAGCGTTGCCGGTGCGCACGGTCTCGTGCAGCACGGCCAGGGCCTGGGGCACGGAGAGGTCGTCGTCCATGGCCGCGGCGAAGGCGTCGGGCACGGCCGGGGCGTCGGCAAGGTGGAAGCCCTCGAGCCGGGTCTCGGCGCGCTCGAGGAACCCGGCGATGCGGTCGTACGCCGCCTCGGCCTCGGCCAGGGAGCCCTCGTGGTGATCGATCGACGAGCGGTAGTGGGCGGCACCGAGGAAGTAGCGGACGACGGCGGGACGGGCGGATCCGAGGAAGTCCGCCGCGAAGATCGAGTTGCCGAGCGACTTCGACATCTTCTGCCCCTCGACCGTCACCAGGCCGTTGTGCAGCCAGTAGGACGCGAACGGGTCCCCGGCGGCCGTGGACTGCGCGAGCTCGTTCTCGTGGTGCGGGAAGCGCAGGTCGAGCCCGCCGCCGTGGATGTCGAACGCGGGGCCGAGGTACCGGCGCGACATCGCCGAGCACTCGATGTGCCAGCCCGGGCGGCCTGCGCCCCACGGGGAGTCCCAGTTGGCCGTCGACGGCTCGCCGGGCTTCGCACCCTTCCAGAGCGCGAAGTCACGGGCGTCGCGCTTGCCACGCGGATCGGCGTCGGCGGCCTCGACCATGTCCTCGCGCCGCTGCCGGGTGAGCACCCCGTAGTCGGCCCAGCTGCCGGTGTCGAAGTAGACGTCACCCGAGCCGTCGTCGGCGGCGTAGGCGTGCCCGCGGTCGATCAGGCGCTGGATGATCTCGTGCATCTGCGGCACGCTCGCCGTGGCGCGGGGCTCGTAGGTCGGGGGCAGGATGCCGAGGGCGTTGTACGCGGCCGTGAACTCGAGCTCGACCCGGTAGGCGCGGGCGAACCACTCCTCGTCGGTGCCTGCCGCCAGGTCGAGGACCTTGTCGTCGATGTCGGTGACGTTGCGCACCAGGGTCACCCGGTACCCACGGTGGGTGAGCCACCGACGCCAGATGTCGTAGACGAGCGCGGACCGCAGGTGCCCGATGTGCGGCGACGACTGCACCGTCGGACCACAGACGTAGACGCTCACGTGTCCGTCGACCAGGGGCACGAGGTCGACGACGGCTGCGGCGCGGGAGTCGTAGAGGCGAACGGTCACGCCTCAACCATAATCGGCGCGGGGCCGCGGTTTCAGGAGGGACGCACGAGTGCCGTGGCGATCGCCGCGAGCCCCTCGCCACGGCCGGTGAACCCGAGCCCGTCGGTCGTCGTGCCGGACACGGCGACGGGCGCACCGACGACCGCGGACAGGGCGTCCTGCATCTCGTCACGCCGGCGGCCGATGCGCGGCCGGTTGCCGATGACCTGCACGGTGACGGACACCGGCACGAGCCCGGCGTCCGCGAGCAGCGCGACCGCGCCGCGGACGAACACGTCGCCCGTGGCGCCGGCGTACTGCGGGTCGGCGGTGCCGAAGCGTCCGCCGATGTCGCCGAGGCCCCCGGCAGAGAGCAGGGCGTCGCACACCGCGTGCGCAACCGCGTCACCGTCGCTGTGCCCGGACAGGCCGGGCTCGCCGGGGAAGTCGAGCAGCCCCACGCGGCAGGGCGAGGCGTCGTCGAAGGCGTGCACGTCGACCCCGAGCCCGAGTCGGACCGCGACGACGGCGTCAGCCGGGTTGGCCCCCGCCGCACCGGCAGCCGCACCAGCACCAGCACCAGCCTCGGTCCGCGCCCGCACGATCGACTCGGCCCGGCCGAGGTCCCACGGCGTCGTGATCTTGAAGGCGTCGGCGTCACCCGGCACAAAGCGCACGGTGCCCCCGACGGCCTGGAACACCCCGGCGTCGTCCGTCTCGGACTGCGACGACACCGCGTAGGCCTGCCGCAGTGCCGCGAGCGGGAAGCCCTGCGGCGTCTGCACCCCGACGAGCGCCGCACGGTCGACGGTCTCGACGACGACGTCACCGTCGACCCGCTTGACCGTGTCCGTGACGGGGAGTGCCGGCACGACGCCCGCACCGTCACCGGCGGCGACGGCGTCGAACACCCGCGAGAACTGTGCCGCGGGCGTGAGGCACCGCGCCGCGTCGTGCACGAGCACCGTGTCGACGGAGTCCGGCAGGAGGGCCAGGCCGGCCTCGACCGACCCGTGGCGATCCGCGCCTCCGGCGACGACGTCCGTGTACGCGACCGCAGCACCCGCGACCGAACCGACCACCTGGCGGCACTCGTCCAGGTGCGACGCCGGTGCGACCACGACGACGAGCGTCGGTGACGGCAAGGCGAACAGGGGTTCGAGCGCCCGCGCGAGCATCAGCGAACCGGCCACGGGCACGAACGCCTTCGCGGTCCCGATGCCGAGCCGGGTGCCGGAGCCCGCCGCAACGACGACGACCGCCCGGTCCACCCCTTCGGGGAACCGTGCGGTCGTCGTTCGTGCTGTCGTGTTCAGTGCGCTGTCGTCAGGCTCAGGAAGCCAGGACCTCGTCGAGGACGGTCGATGCCTTGTCCTCGTCGGTCTTCTCGGCCAGCGCGAGCTCGGAGATCAGGATCTGCCGGGCCTTGGCCAGCATCCGCTTCTCACCCGCGGAGAGCCCGCGGTCCTGATCGCGCCGCCAGAGGTCGCGGACGACCTCGGACACCTTGATGACGTCACCGGAAGCGAGCTTCTCGAGGTTCGCCTTGTAGCGGCGTGACCAGTTGGTGGGCTCTTCCGTGAACGGTGCCCGGAGGACCTCGAACACCTTGTCGAGTCCTTCCTTGCCGATCACGTCGCGGACGCCGACCAGGTCGACGTTGTCCGCCGGGACCTCGATCGTCAGGTCACCCTGCGTCACCCGCAGTTTCAGGTAGACCTTTTCCTCGCCCTTGATGACGCGAGTCTTGACTTCAGAGATGGTTGCCGCCCCGTGATGGGGGTAGACGACGGTCTCGCCGACCTCGAATTGCATGTATCAGGCTCCGTTCCCAGACATCCAGTTTACCACAAGGGCCGTTCCGGTAAGGGGACCCTCAACGCTCACCCCTCCCGGTGATCGCTAGGATGGGCGCGGGGACCGCCCGGTCTCCATCGTGACTTACGGAGGAATCTCTTGCGACCTCGGGTACTCGTGTCCGTCGCCGTTGCGGCAACCATCGCGCTCGGCGCCACCGGGTGCGAGTTCATGTCGCCGGCCCACACCGTCGACATCAAGCAGATCACCGACGGCGTGGACGTCTCGACCGGCAAGGTCGACGTGCGGAACGCCCTCCTGATCTCGGACGACGGTGAGAGCGCCCGCTTCATCGGCACGCTGGTGAACAACGACGACCAGGACGACTACACCGTCTCGATCGAGATCGGCGGCGACACCCAGACCGTCGACGTGCCGGCGAACACCCACGTCGACCTCGCCATGGCCGCGGGTGCGGGCAGTGACGACGAGTCGAGCGTGCAAGAGGGCGACACCACGCAGGGCACCACCGCCGGTGACGCCGAGCCGATCGTGTTCGACAACGCGGACGCCAAGCCCGGTTCGCTCGTGAAGGTCTACTTCAGCTACCCCGACGCCGAGGGCACCTCGGCCAACGTGCCGGTGCTGACGAGCTCGCAGGAGGAGTACCAGACCCTCGCGCCGAGCCCGACCCCGACGCCCACCTCGACGTCCCCGTCCGAGAGCGGCGCACAGTCGACCGGCGAGGCCGTGCCCGGCACGCAGCCGACGGACTCGCAGACGGATTCGTCCGAGGGCGACAACGGCACCAACTGACGCCGACGGGCGCGGCTGACACCGCGCCCGGACCGTTCGCACAGGAGGCCCGGTGCGAGTCCCAGGGACTCGCACCGGGCCTCCTGTCCGTCCGTCTCAGGCCTCGATGCGGTACCCGAGACCGCGGACCGTCACCAGGATCTCGGGGGTCGACGGAACCCGCTCGATCTTCGAGCGGATGCGCTTGATGTGCACGTCGAGGGTCTTGGTGTCGCCGAAGTAGTCGGAACCCCACACGCGGTCGATGAGCTGCCCGCGGGTCAGCACACGGCCGGCGTTCCGGAGCAGCAGCTCGAGGAGCTCGAACTCCTTGAGCGGCATCGGGGTCTCGGACCCGTCGACCGACACCGTGTGCCGCTCGACGTCCATCCGGATGCCGCCGACCTGCAGGATGCCGCTGTCCGCCGGGTCGTCCTCGGTGCGGCGACGGAGCACGGCACGGATCCGGGCCAGCAGCTCCCGGGTCGAGTACGGCTTCGTCACGTAGTCGTCGGCGCCGAGCTCGAGCCCGACGACGATGTCCACCTCCGAGTCCTTCGCGGTCAGCATGATGATCGGTGCGTTCGACCGGGTCCGGATCTGCCGGCACACCTCGGTGCCGCTCAGGCCCGGCAGCATGAGGTCGAGGAGCACCAGGTCGGGGTTCTCCGCGTCGAACTTCGACAGCGCGGTCACGCCGTCGGCAGCGACGGAGGTCTCGTACCCCTCACGCTGCAGCAGGAACTCCAGGGGCTCGCTCAGGGCCGGCTCGTCGTCGACGATGAGGATCTTGGTCACGATGGCTGCTCTTCCAGTTGCTCTTCGAGTGCTGTGGTCAGTTCGGGATCTGCCTCGGGCAGACGGATGGTGAAGGTCGAGCCCTTGCCGGGCTGCGACCAGACGCGCACGTCACCACCGTGGTTGCTGACGACGTGCTTGACGATCGCGAGCCCGAGGCCGGTGCCCCCGGTGGCGCGCGACCGTGCGGGATCGACACGGTAGAACCGTTCGAAGACGCGGTCGAGGTCGGCCTCGGGGATGCCGACGCCCTGGTCGGTGATGGCGATCTCGACGAAGCCCTTCGAGGACCGGACGCCCACGCCGACGCGGGTGTTGTCCGGCGAGTACTTCACCGCGTTGGCGATGAGGTTCGACACCGCGACCTGCAGGAGCCCGCGGTCGCCCATCACCCGCAGCTTCGACTTCTTGGCACGGATGATCTCGATCGAGCGGGCGCGGGCGACGACCTCGTTCGCGTCGATGGCGGCCTGCACGATCTTGTCGATGCCGGTCTCCTCGCTGTTCTCGAGCGCGTCGACGGACTGCAGCCGGGACAGCTCGATGATGTCCTTCGTCAGCGCTCCGAGCCGCTCGGACTCGGTGATGAGCTGCGCGGCGAACTTCTTCACGTGCACGGGGTCGTCGGCGGCGAGGACGAGGGTCTCGGACAGCAGGCCGATGGCACCGATCGGCGTCTTCAGCTCGTGCGAGATGTTGGCGACGAAGTCGCGGCGGACCTCGTCGATGCGCCGGCTCTCGGTCAGGTCGTCCGCCGTGAGCAGGACGTACCGGTTGCCGAGCTGGGCGGCACGGAAGCTGAGGTAGCCGATGAGCTCCCCGTGGCGGCCACGCGGCAGCTCGAGGTCCTCCGACCCCATCTCCCCGCTCTTGCGCACCCGGTCGATGAGCTCGAGCAGTTCGTGGTGCACCAGGCGCCGGCGCACGACGAGCCCCGCCGTGAGGGCCTGGGGGGATGCCGCGACGACGGTGTTCGACGGGTCGATGACGACCGCCGGGTTGTGCATCGTCGCGATGACCGCTGCGACGCCGTCCGGCAGGGTCCGCTCCGCCACGTCGGCAGCACGTGCCGTCCGCTCGGCGGTGATGATCAGCACCACGACGCCCGCGCCGAAGACCCCGCCGAGGAGCATCGACAGTGGCACGAGCCACGCGTTGTCCATGCCGCCAGTGTAGGGATGGTCATGCGGGGTTCCGGTACCGTTCACCGTCTGCGGAAGGCCAGAACGCGAAGCGTTCAGCCCCGCGTCACCGTTCGTTCACCTGGGCTGACGACACTCGTCCGGTACGCAGAGAGAGGTACTCCCCCATGCGCGAAGTCTTCCAGCAGGAACTCCAGGACGTCCAGGAGCGACTGACCGAGATCGCCGGGCTCGTCGAGTCCGCCATCACCCGAGCCACCCAGGCCTTCAGCGACTCCGACGTCGCCCTCGCCGAAGAGGTGATCGCCGACGACGAGAAGATCGACCTCGCCGCGAACAGCCTCGATGAGATCGCGATCGACATCCTCGCCCGCCAGGCCCCGGTCGCCCGCGACCTGCGCGTCGTCGTCACCGCCCTGCGCGTCAGCTCCTCGCTCGAGCGCATGGGCGACATGGCCGAGCACATCGCGCAGCTCGCCCGCCAGCGCTTCCCCGAGAAGGTCGTGCCGAAGGGCCTGCGCAGCACCTTCAAGGAGATGGGCCGGCACGACGTCGCGATGGCGCAGAAGCTCACGCGGCTGCTCGCCACCGAGGACATCGCGCTGTCGGCCGAGATCCGCGACGAGGACGACGCCGTCGACGAGCTGCACGCCAGCGTCTTCGACTTCGTGCTCGGCGAGGCCTGGAAGGGCGGTCCGATCGACACCGTCGACGCGACCCTCGCCTCCCGCTACCACGAGCGCTTCGCCGACCACGCGGTCTCGATCGCCAAGAAGGTCGAGTACCTGGCGACCGGCGACTGGACCGGCGCGTCCACCTCGACCGCGGCGGTCTGACCCGGCCCGATCGGTCTGACCCGACCCGATCGGTCTGACCCGGCCCGATCGGTCTGCGAGGATCGTGGCATGGCCCAGGTCGCGATCATCGTCAACGGCATGCCCGGTTCCGGCAAGAGCAGCATCGGCACGGCACTCGCCGAGGTGCTCGGCTGCCCGTTCCTGTCGAAGGACCGCATCAAGGAGCCCCTCGCCGACGTCGTCGGCCCGATGATCGCCTCGCGGCCGCTCGGCGGCATCGCGATGGACACGATGTGGTCCATGGCGCGGGCCGTCGAGAACGGGGTCGTCCTCGACGCCGTCTGGCTGCCGTCCCGTGACCGCGACCTCCTGGAGGCCGGACTCGCGTCCGCCGGGTCGCCTCGCGCCGTCGAGGTGTGGTGCGACACGGACCGCGCCACCGCCGAGGAGCGGCTGCGCGACCGGTACGAGCCGGGCACCGTGCCGGTGCGGCACGAGGTGCACGGGGACCTGGCCGACGTGCTGGCCTTCTGGGACGAGCACGGCGACGACGCCCGGCCCGTCGGTCTTCCCGGCGTGCCGGTGATCCGGGTCGACACGACGAAGCCCTACGACGTCGGGGCGCTGGTGCAGGAGATCGCGTCGCACTTCGTCTGACCAGCCACGGCTCGTCGGGCCGACCACGCTGCCGAAGCGACAGGTCGTCGACGGGGCGATCCGTTCCTCCTGGCAGAGCGACAGGAGTCGGCGGAACGTTCGCGACCCACTGTCGCTTTCGCGAAGCCCCGCACACACACGAACGCCCCGCCCGGATGCCGGACGGGGCGTTCTGCGTGGGTGCTACTTCTTGGCGCCCTGGGCGGCCACGGCGGCGGCGCCGGCTGCGGCGGCCTCGGGGTCCAGGTAGTACGCGGGCTTCGTCGGCGTGAAGTCGTCGTCGAGCTCGTACACCAGCGGGATGCCCGTCGGGATGTTCAGGCCGGCGATGTCGTCGTCGGAGATGCCGTCGAGGTGCTTCACGAGCGCCCGCAGCGAGTTGCCGTGGGCCGTCACCAGCACGGTCTTGCCGGCGGCGAGGTCCTTCGTGATGTCGGACTCCCAGTAGGGCAGCAGACGGTCGATCACGAGCTTGAGTGACTCGGTGCGGGGCAGCCGGTCGCCGAGCTCGGCGTAGCGGCGGTCACCGAACTGCGACCACTCGGCGTCGTCGGCGATGGGGGGCGGCGGGACGTCGAACGAGCGGCGCCACTCCATGAACTGCTGCTCGCCGTACTCGGCCAGGGTCTGGGCCTTGTCCTTGCCCTGCAGGTCGCCGTAGTGGCGCTCGTTGAGGCGCCAGTCGCGCTTCACCGGCAGCCAGGCCAGGTCGGCCTGCAGCAGCGCGATGTCCGCCGTCTGGATCGCACGGGTCAGGAGCGAGGTGTACAGGACGTCGGGGACGATGCCGGACTCGGCGATGAGGTCGCCGGCGCGCTTCGCCTCCTTCTCGCCCAGCTCGCTGAGCCGGACGTCGACCCAACCGGTGAACAGGTTCTTCTGGTTCCAGTCACTGTTGCCGTGACGGAGCAGGACGAGCGTGGAGGTCATGCCTCCGAGTCTACCGAGCGGTACCGGCCCCGTACCCTTGACGCATGCCCATCGGGAACGTGACGCGCGGGACGACCGGGTACAACCGGCTCCGCCGCGTCGACCGGTGGATCGCGACCCTGCCGGTGCTGCGCCGGACGGACGACCCGCTCGTCGCCGACGTCGGCTACGGGGCCTCGCCGACCACCACGCTCGAACTGCGCGACCGGCTGGCCGCCGTCCGACCCGACGTCGAGGTGACCGGCATCGAGATCGAGCCCTCGCGGGTCGCGCTCGCGAACGCAGGCACCCGCGACGGCGTGACGTTCCGCCTGGGTGGCTTCGAGACCCCGACGCCCGGGCAGCGCCGGCCCGCCGTCATCCGGGCGTTCAACGTGCTGCGGCAGTACGACGAGTCCGCGGTGGTCGGGTCGTGGCGGATCATGCAGGACCGGCTGCAGCCCGGCGGTGCGCTCGTCGAGGGGACCTGCAACGAGGTCGGCCGGGTCGCATCGTGGGTGACACTCGACGACGTCGCGCCGCAGACCTTCACGGTGTCGCTCCGGCTCGCCGGGCTCGACGTACCCTCGATCGTCGCCGAGCGGCTGCCCAAGGCCCTGATCCACCGCAACGTGCCCGGCGAGCGGGTGCACGCGTTCTTGCGCGACCTCGACCTGTCGTGGGCGGTCGCGGCTCCGCTCGGCACGTACGGGCCCCGGCAGCGGTGGATCGCCACGGTGCGCGGGATGCGTGACCGCGGCTGGCCGGTGCTGCACGGGGTGACGCGCTGGCGGCTCGGCGAGCTCAGCGTCCCGTGGTCGGCCGTCGAGCCCGCCTGACCCTGCGACGCAAGACACCGGTGTTCGCGCTCCGAACACCCGCAAACCGCGGTGCGATCGGCGAACACCGGTGTTTTGCGACCGTCAACGGGGAGCTAGGAGCGCTTGACGGCTCCGAGCCGGGGCAGGCGCGGGATGTTCGCCGTCGCACCGGCCTCGGGCGGGACGATGGTCTCCTGCGCCGCGGTCACCACGACGTCGTCGGCCTCGAGCCGCAGGATCGCGGTGGGGTCGAGGGAACGCTTCACCACGGCGAGCCCGATCGGACCGAGCTCGTGGTGGATCGCGGACGCCGACAGCCGACCGACCTGCTTGTCGTCGAGCAGCACCGAGGTGCCGGGCGCCGGCAGCACGCCATCGGACCCGTCGAGGTGCAGCAGCACGGCCCGACGCGGCGGGTGCCCGAGGTTGTGGACCTTGGCGACGGTCTCCTGCCCGCGGTAGCAGCCCTTCGACAGGTGCACGGCGGAACGCAGCCAGTCGAGCTCGTGCGGGATCGTCCGCTCGTCGACGTCGGACAGGGTCGGGCGCCAGGCGGCGATCCGCAGCGCCTCGTACGCGAGCAACCCCGCGACGGGCACGTCCGACGCCGCGATCGCGGCCGCGGTGCCGGGGGTGACCACGGCGATGCGGAGGGTCCAGTCGGAGCCGGGGTGGGCCTCCTGGTCGGCGTAGCCCCATCCGCCCGGCGTGACGGCGCCCCACGGGTCGACCCACTCGGCGACGGGCGGTTCCGGCAACTCGACGGACGCGAACGGGGCGTCCGCCCCGAACCAGCCGAGGGTGACGAAGTCGTCGGAGCGGTCAGCGACCTCGACCCGGAGCATGAAGCGCATCGAGTCGAGCCACCCGGCGAGCGGCGCAGCGTCAGCGCGCTCGGTGAGCAGCCAGACCGTCGCACCGTCGTCGACGACGCGGGCCGCGTGCTCGACGCGTCCGGCCTGGTCGAGCACGAGCGTCTCGGTGCTGACGCCGGTCGGCAACCCGGTGAGCTGCTGCGAGGTGATCGAGTTGAGCCACGACAACCGGTCCGGTCCGGAGACGGTGACGACACCGAGTCCGAGCTCGACGACGGCACGCCCCCGGGTCAGCAGGCGCTGCTCCCCGATCGGGTTGCCGAAGTGCGCGGCGACGGAGTCGGCCGCGACGAAGCCGTCCCGCGCGGCGAACACCGACATCAGTCGACCTTCGCGAGCTGCCCCGAGGCGTGCGAGGTGAGTTCGCGACCGAGCGCGGCGATGTCCCACGCCCAGAAGAGCTTGCCCTCGACCAGCCCGTACAGGCGGGTCGCGGCGGAGTAGTCCTTCGCGTTCGGCGAGCGCAGCACGGCGTCGGTCGACAGGTCGATCCGGCCCTTCAGCACCCGGCCGACGTAGAGCTCGTTGACGCCCGTCGGGTGGATGATCGCGGCCTCGACGTCGAAGCCGTCCGTGGTGTTGCGGAGTGCCTCGACGCTCTCGACCGTGCTGAAGGGCGCGGGCCCGTCGCCCAGGAGCATCGCGGGGCCGCGGTCGCCCGGCTCGGTCGGACGGTCGATCCGCCAGTAGCCCATCTCGGCGGCGAGCGGGGTGTGGTCGTCGTCGAGCAGCCACGTGGTCGACGAGTAGTTGAGGTACGGCAGGCCGTCGTGGCTGAAGCTGACGCGCTGGCCGAACTCGTAGTTCCGGACCTCGTCGTCGTCACCGACCGGGTACTCGACCACACCGGTGCCTTCCCACACGCCGACCAGCCACGACAGCGGGACCAGTTCGGGGGCGAGGCCCTCGGGCAGCTCGATCAACGCTGGCCCTTGAACAGCTTCACGACGACGACCACCGAGATGAACGCGATCGCGAGCGACGCCAGGCCGAGGAGGCCGACGTAGAAGAGCTCGAGCGCAAGCAGCGAATCCATGCTCGGAGTCTACGCGGCTCGGCTCAACGCGCCAGGAGCACCACCGCGGTGACGAGGACCACGACGAACGCCCCGGACGAAGCGATGCTGATCCGTTCGACCAGACCGTCCTTCGTGGCGGTGATGAGCTGCAGCACGAAGCTGACCATGACGCAGGCGACGAAGACGAGCAGCAGCCAGGCGAAGGCGTCGCGCTCGGCCACGGTCAGCACGAGCACGGCCCCGACGACCGCCAGCACCCAGACCGGCAGGACGGACGTCAGCCGCAGGCGACGCTGGTCGGTGGGGTGCACGGGCTCGGTCACGCGCTCCATCATGGCAGGGACGTGCGGAGCGCACGCACCGTGCGGTGCGGTGCTCGCGCCGTGCGGTGCGGTGCACGCGCCGTGCGGTGCGGGATGACGCGCAATCCGTCCGGCCGGATGAGTCCTTCCCGAGCATCACTAGGATGTCTCCACGACGTCATCCACCTCCGGAGGTCCTGTGGCACAGCTCCTGGTACTCACCTCGACCGCGCCCGGAGACGTCCTGCCGAGCCTGGGCCTCCTGAGCCACCGGATCCGCCACGTGCCGGCCGAGGCCGCACAGCTGGTCAACGCCCCGCAGAGCGACCTGATGTTCGTGGACGCCCGCACCGACCTGGTCAGCGCGAAGGCCCTGTGCAAGATCCTCGCCTCGTCGGGGTCGACCACGCCGATCGTGCTCGTCGTCACCGAGGGCGGGCTGACCGCGGTGAACAGCGACTGGAACGTCGACGACGTCGTGCTCGAGAGCGCGGGACCGGCCGAGATCGACGCCCGCATCCGGCTGTCGGCCGGTCGTGCGGCGAAGGGCCAGACGAGCTCGAAGATCCAGGCGTCCGGTGTCGTCATCGACGAGGCCAGCTACTCCGCCAAGGTGCGCGGCCGGCCGCTCGACCTGACGTTCAAGGAGTTCGAGCTCCTGCGCTTCTTCGCCACCCACCCGTCACGCGTCTTCACCCGCGAGCAGCTGCTCAGCGAGGTCTGGGGCTACGACTACTTCGGTGGCACCCGCACGGTCGACGTGCACGTCCGACGACTGCGCGCGAAGCTCGGTGACCTCGAGTCGCTCATCGGCACCGTCCGCAACGTCGGGTACCGCTTCAACGTCTACGACGACGAGGCCGAGCGCCTGATGGGGCAGTAGTGCTGCCCGACCTCGACAGCTTCGTCGCCCCCGGCGAGGCTCCCCCGTTCTCCGACCAGACGCTGGTCGACGTCCGCGCGGGGCGCGCGACCGTCCTGACCGTCGACCACGGGGTCGCGGTGGTCCGTGACGGCGAGCTGGAACTCGTCGTCGCCCAGGAGGCCCGTGGCCAGGGCATCGGCACCGCCCTGGTGACGCAGGCACTCGCGCTGGGCGGCGGGGCCGCTCCCCGGCTCGCGTGGGCGCACGGGGACCACCCGGCAGCGCGTGCGCTGGCCGACCGGTTCGGCTGGCGCGCGGTCCGCACGCTGCTGCAGCTCCGGGCGCCCGTCGCCGACTCCGATGTGGACGTCGCCGCCGACGCTGACGCCGACGTGGCGCTGCCCGACGGCTACTCGCTGTCGGCGTTCCGCCCCGGCACCGACGACGAGACCGACTGGCTCGCGCTGAACGCCGCCGCCTTCGCCCACCACCCCGAGCAGGGTCGGATGACGCTCGACGACCTGCACGCCCGCGAGGCCGACGACTGGTTCTCCGGCGAGGACCTGCTGCTGCTCCGCGACGCCTCTGGGCAGCTCGCCGGCTCGTGCTGGCTCAAGGTCGAGGACGGCATCGGCGAGTTCTACGCCGTCGCCGTGCGGCCCGACCTGCAGGGGCAGCGACTCGGCGGAGTGCTCATACGTGCGGGCACCGCTCGGCTGCGCGGCCGCGGCCTGACCGCCGCCGCACTGTACGTCGAGGGGGACAACGAGCCGGCGCTGGCGCTGTACCGGCGCTCGGGGTTCACGCAGCACGCGATCGACGTGCAGTACGCGGCGCCGGAGCAAATCTCAGGTCACTGATACGCTGCGCCCATGATCCAGGGGGACCAGGGCGGATCGCCCATCGAACGACGACGTCCGGACACACGCTCGGGGGCAGGGCGGTGAACTTCAACCCGTCGCCGGTGTTCCTCGCGATGGCCGCGATGGTCGCCATCCCCGCCGTCGTCACCGCACTCGTCCGCCAGAGCGACCGGAAGCGCCCCCCGTCGGCGGTCGTCGGGGACGAGGCGTACGGCGTGCTCTTCACCGTCCGCGCTCGCCGGTGGAACTACCTGCTACTCCGGATCATCGGGATCGTCTTCATCGTGGTCGGCGGGTTCTTCCTGCTGGCCGCACTCGCCCTGCTCGACGACCCCGACGCGATCGGGATGCTCCTCGGCGGTCTCGGCATCGGGCTGTTCGGGCTGCTGTTCGTCTACCTGGGCGTCGGGCAGAAGCGGCGCCGGGTCGAGGCGTACGACTCCCAGCTGGTCGTCACGCCGATGTTCCGTGCCGCCCGGACCGTCGACCCCGCTGCCATCAAGCACATCCGGCCCACGACGAACCGCTTCGGCGGCCTGGACGTCAAGGTGCACGGCCAGCGCGGGGTGATCAGTGTCCTGTCCATCGATGCCGCCTACCCCGAGTTCTGCGCGTGGCTCGAGCAGCGGGCGCCGGCGCAGTGGGGCGCGTTCGTGCAGGTCTTCGCGCGCTGAGCGCAGCACCTCGGTCCGTCGCGGCCGTTCCTGCACAACCGAACGGTTCACCGCCGGTTTCCACAGCGTCCACCGAGGCCCCTCCGGTGGCAGGGGCCGGGTGGCAGGATGTGGGGATGGACACCGAACCGCAGCTCGACGGCGAATCCGTCGCACCCGACCTCGACGACTTCGACGAGGTCGTCGAGATCGAGCACGAGTCGCTGCCGACGGACCGCTACTTCGACCGCGAGCTGAGTTGGCTGCGGTTCAACCAGCGCGTGCTCGAGCTGGGCGAAGACCGCACGCAGCCCCTGCTGGAGCGGGCGAACTTCCTGGCGATCTTCGCGTCCAACCTCGACGAGTTCTTCATGGTCCGCGTCGCCGGCCTGAAGCGCCGCATCGACACCGGCATCGCCGTCCCGACCAACGTCGGCCGTGCTCCCAGCGACGTCCTGCGGGACATCGCGAAGAAGGCCCACGAGCTGCAGGACCGGCACGCCCAGGCCTTCATCGGGTCGCTCAAGCCCGACCTCGACGCCGCGGGCATCCACATCGAGCACTGGTCCGACCTCGACGAAGCCGACCGGCAGCGGATGCGGGAGTACTTCAACGAGCAGATATTCCCGGTGCTCATGCCCCTGGCCGTCGACCCGGCGCACCCGTTCCCCTACATCTCCGGGCTCTCGCTCAACCTGGCGGTGCGGGTCCGCAACCCGAAGTCGCAGCGCCAGGAGTTCGCGCGTCTCAAGGTGCCGCAGAACTTCTCCCGCTTCATCAAGCTCCCCGACGACAACTCCGGCCGGATGCGCTTCATCCCGCTCGAAGACCTCATCGCGAACCACCTCGACGACCTGTTCCCGGGGATGGAGGTCCTCGAGCACCACGTGTTCCGGGTCACCCGCAACGAGGACGTCGAGATCGAGGAGGACGAGGCCGAGAACCTCATCCAGGCCCTCGAGCGCGAGCTCCTGCGGCGCCGGTTCGGTCCGCCGATCCGCCTCGAGATCACCGAGGACATGGACCCGGTGACCCTCGACCTGCTCGTGCGTGAACTCGACATCACCGAGGAAGAGGTCTTCCGGCTGCCGTCGCCGCTCGACCTCGGCGGACTGTTCGAGATCTCCAAGATCAACCGTCCGGACCTGCACTACCCGAAGCACGTGCCGACCACCCCGGTGCAGTTCCAGCCGGGTGAGCCGAACACGAAGCCGGACCTGTTCCGCGCGATCAAGGCGAACGACGTCCTCGTCCACCACCCCTACGAGTCCTTCGCCACGAGCGTGCAGGCGTTCCTCGAGCAGGCCGCGGCCGATCCGAACGTGCTGGCGATCAAGCAGACCCTGTACCGCACCTCCGGCGACAGCCCCATCGTCGAAGCGCTGATCGACGCTGCGGCCGCTGGCAAGCAGGTCCTCGCCCTGGTCGAGATCAAGGCCCGCTTCGACGAGCAGAACAACATCACCTGGGCCCGGAAGCTCGAGAAGGCCGGCGTGCACGTCGTCTACGGCCTGGTGGGGCTGAAGACGCACTCCAAGCTCGTGCTCGTCATCCGGCAAGAGGGCGGGACGCTCAAGCACTACAGCCACATCGGCACGGGCAACTACAACCCGAAGACCTCGCGCATCTACGAGGACATGGGGCTCTTCACCTCGGACGACACCGTGGGCAAGGACCTCACCCGCCTGTTCAACGAGCTGTCCGGCTACGCCATCGAGAAGAAGTTCAAGCGCCTGCTCGTCGCACCGCTGCACCTGCGGAAGGGACTGCTCAAGCGCATCCAGACCGAGGCCGCCAACGCCCGGGCCGGCAAGCCCTCGGGCATCCGGATCAAGGTCAACTCGATGGTCGACGAGCAGATCATCGACGCGCTCTACCTGGCGAGCCAGGCCGGTGTGCCGATCGACGTCTGGGTGCGCGGCATCTGCTCGCTCAAGCCGGGCATGGAAGGCGTCAGCGACACGATCCGCGTGCGGAGCATCGTCGGGCGCTACCTCGAGCACTCCCGTGCGTTCGCGTTCCACAACGACGGCGACCCCGCGGTGTTCATCGGCAGCGCCGACATGATGCACCGCAACCTCGACCGACGCGTCGAGGCGCTCGTGCGGCTGGTCGCCCCGGACCACATCAACGAGGTGCAGGAGATGTTCGACCTGGCGATGGCCGACACCGCCAGCTCGTGGCACCTGGAGTCCGACGGCGAGTGGACACGGCACTCCACGGACGATGCGGGCCGTCCGCTCGAGGACGTGCAGAATGTGACCATGCGGAAGATCTCGGCCCGGAAGCGCTCGACTCGGTGAGCGGCGGTCCCTCGGGCCCCGTCGTCGCTGCGGGTGCGGTCGTCTGGCGCGAACAGGACGGCACACCCCTCGTGCTGCTCATCCACCGCGACCACCACAAGGACGTCTCCCTGCCCAAGGGCAAGGTGGACCCGGGCGAGGCCGTCCCGACGACCGCCGTGCGCGAGATCGACGAGGAGACCGGGTACCGCGTCCACCTCGGCGCACCGCTCGGCACCGCCGAGTACGTGCTGCCGAACGGCCGCGACAAGGTCGTGCACTACTGGGCGGCCCGCGTCTCGGCCAAGGAGTACGCCCGCGCCGGTGCCTTCGTGCCGAACCACGAGGTCGCGGCGCTCGAGTGGGTCACCATCGACGACGCCCGCAACCGCCTGACGTACGAGCGGGACGTCGCGATCCTCGACCGGTTCGCCGAACGCGCCGCCGCCGGACAGCACCGCACGTTCGCCCTGATCACCCTGCGCCACGCGAAGACGGTGCCCGGCTCGGACTGGGACGGCCCCGACGCCACCCGTCCACTGCTGCCCGTCGGCCGTTCGCAGGCCAAGGCCGCCGCGGCACCGGTCGCGGCGTTCGGCCCGAAGAAGATCGTGAGCAGCACGGCGGCGCGGTGCCTCGCGACCGTCGAACCGCTGTCCGCCGCGACGAAGCTCGGGGTCTCGAGCACCGCCGACATCAGCCAGGACGCCCACGACCGCGGCGCCGCCGACGTCAAGGGCGTCGTCCGGCGCCGGCTCGACAAGGGCAAGACCGCCGTCCTCTGCTCGCACGGCCCGGTGCTGCCCGACATCATCGCCCGGATCGCCACCGCGACCGCCGACGACTCCGGCCGCTTCGACCTGCGCCGCGCCGCGATGCTGTCGGTCGGGGACTTCTCCGTCATGCACATCGCGGGGGACACCCTCGTCGCGGTCGAGACGCACCGCAACACGATCCCGGCGTAACCGGCGACCGCCAGACCGCAGCGCCACCGGACCGCAGCGCAGCCGCCCGGTACCCGGCCACGCGACGGGGCCGCGCCGCGCCCGGGAACGCGATCCGGGCCTCCCGACCGCTCGTCCGCGATCATGCGTGCGCATCTTCCGAACGAGCGCACAGTGCCCCCGATCCTGCTCCCTGCGCGGGAGCGGCGCACGCCGCCCCGACGTGGACAACCCCTCGTTCACCTCCCGTTCACCAGCGGGGGTGATTGCGGTCACCTCGCGTCCCTACAGTCGCTCCCGGGTCGGCACCGGCCCAGGGACCGCAGTGGTCCCACTGCATTCCATTCCCGAAGGGACCCCTGTGAACATCAAGCGAATCGGTTCGATCGCAGCAATCGCGATCGCCGGCGCAGTCGTGCTCTCCTCGTGCGCGGCAAACGAGGACGCGGGCAGCACCGAGTCCTCCTCCACCAGCGGCAGCGACTACTCGAAGCTCTCCGGCACCCTGACCGGCTCCGGCTCGTCGGCACAGCAGACCGCGCAGGCCACCTGGGCCGCCGGTTTCCAGAACGAGGCCTCGGGCGTCACCGTGAACTACACCCCGGACGGCTCGGGCGCTGGTCGCGAGAACTTCATGTCGGGAGCCGCGGACTTCGCCGGCTCGGACGCCGCGCTGAAGGACGAGGAGCTCTCGGGCAAGTTCGAGTCCTGCAAGGCGGACACCAAGGGCATCGACATCCCCGTCTACATCTCCCCGATCGCCATCGCGTACAAGGTCGACGGCGTCAGCGACCTGACCCTCGACGCGAAGACCATCGCGGGCATCTTCTCGGGCAAGATCACCAAGTGGGACGACTCCGAGATCGCCGACCTGAACAAGGACGCGAAGCTGCCGGACGCCGACATCACGGTCGTCCACCGCTCCGACGACTCGGGCACCACGCAGAACTTCTCGGAGTACGTCTCCGCGAACGCCTCGGACGTCTGGACCGAAGAGCCCAGCCAGACCTTCCCGTACTCGGTCGGTGACAGCGCGAAGGGCACCTCCGGTGTCGCCTCCGCGATGGGCAACGCCACCAACGCCATCACCTACATCGACGACTCCGGTGCGGGTGACCTCGACCGCGCGAAGCTGATGGTCGGCGACAAGGCGACCGAGATCTCGGCCGACGGCGCCGCGCAGGTCGTCGCCGACTCGAAGATCGCGACCGGCCGTGAGGACAACGACCTCGCGATCGACATCGACCGCAAGGACACCGCTGACGGTGCCTGGCCGCTGGTCCTCGTCTCCTACGCCATCGCGTGCCAGGAGTACAAGGACGCCGACAAGGCCGAGCTCGTGAAGGGCTACCTCGACTACGTCGTCTCGAGCGCCGCTCAGGACGCCGCTGCCAAGGAGGCCAAGTCGGCCGCCCTCTCCTCCGACCTCGCGTCGAAGGCCAAGGACGCGGTCGCTTCCATCAAGTAAGGCCCCCTGAGCGCCCGGACGCCGGTCCCACCCACTCGACCGGCGTCCGGGCACTCAGCCGTCCAGGACCCCACCCGGACGCGAACCCGTCCAGGACCCACCCGGACGCGCACCCGTCCGGGCCCACGGCCCGGACGCGCACCACCACCCCAGAACCCGTCGCCTCCCCCGGCGTTCCTCCGACAGGAGTACCCCATGACGACCGCACCGGCCCAGCCAGGGGCCACCGTCACCCCGATCAAGCCGAAGCCCGTCGTCCGTGTCGGCGACCGCGTCTTCTCTGCCGCCTCGGTCATCGCCGGCGGCCTCATCCTCTTCGTGCTCGTGCTCGTCGCCGCGTTCCTCGTCTGGCAGAGCATCCCGGCCTTCTCCGCCAAGGTCGGCGAGCTGCCGGGCAAGGCCACGAACTTCTGGGACTTCGTCGGCCCCCTGGTCTTCGGCACCGTCTGGTCAGCGCTCATCGCGCTCGTGATCGCCGTGCCGCTGTCCCTCGGGATCGCCCTCTTCATCTCGCACTTCGCGCCGCGTCGACTCGCGCCGGTCCTCGGCTACGTGATCGACCTGCTGGCCGCGGTGCCGTCGGTCGTCTACGGCCTCTGGGGCATCGCCGTGCTGGCGCCCCTGGTGAAGCCGTTCTACGTGTTCCTGAACGAGTACATCGGCTGGTTCCCGCTGTTCTCCGGCCAGGTGTCCGGCACCGGTCGTACGATCCTGACCGCGTCGATCGTCCTCGCCGTCATGGCGATCCCGATCATGACCGCGGTCATGCGTGAGATCTTCCTGCAGGCCCCGACCCTCAACGAGGAAGCGGCCCTGGCCCTCGGCGCGACCCGCTGGGAGATGATCCGCCTGTCGGTCCTGCCGTTCGCGAAGTCCGGCATCGTCTCCGCGATCATGCTCGGCCTCGGTCGTGCTCTCGGCGAGACGATGGCGATCGCGCTGGTGCTGTCGGTCTCGACGAACGTCACGTTCCAGATGCTGACGTCGCAGAACCCCTCGACGATCGCCGCGAACATCGCCCTGCAGTTCGCCGAGGCATCCGGCACGGCCCTGAACGCCCTCATCGCGTCGGGTCTGATCCTCTTCGTCATCACCCTGGTCATCAACATGCTCGCGCGGTACATCGTCCGCAGCCGAGTCAGCTGAGAGGTCGCACCCGATGTCCCTCGCGCTCCGTCAGACCGGCACCGCCGGCAACGTCTACGCCAACGGCAAGCTGCACGCCTCCGTCCCGTGGCTGCTCCTCGTCGGCAGCTGGGTCGCCCTCGTCCTGGTCTTCGCCCTGCTCAACGCGGGTGGCGCCGTCAAGGACTTCAACGTCGTCGCCGCGATCTTCCTCGGCACGGTCCTGTTCGACGTCCTCATCGTCGTCATCTCGCGCATCGTCGAGGGTGGCCGCAAGGCGGTCGACCGCCTGGTCACCTCGCTCGTCATCACGGCGTTCGTCATCGCGGTCCTGCCGCTGGTGTCGCTGCTCTGGACGGTCATCGCCAAGGGCGTCGCCCGCTTCGACGCGAACTTCTTCTCGTACTCGATGCGCGGGGTCATCTCCGAGGGCGGCGGCGCAGTCCACGCCCTCATCGGCACGCTCGAGATCACGCTGTTCGCGGCGCTCATCTCGGTGCCGATCGGCCTGCTCACCTCGATCTACCTGGTCGAGTACGGGCGCGGCGCACTGGCGAAGGGCATCACGTTCTTCGTCGACGTCATGACGGGCATCCCGTCGATCGTCGCCGGCCTGTTCGCCTACGCGCTCTTCGCGCTGTTCCTCGGCCCGGGTGCCCGCTTCGGCCTGGTCGGCTCCGTCGCCCTGTCGGTGCTGATGATCCCGATCGTCGTGCGCTCCACCGAAGAGGTGCTGAAGATCGTCCCGATGGAACTCCGCGAGGCCTCGTACGCCCTCGGGGTGCCGAAGTACCTCACGATCCTCAAGGTCGTGCTCCCCACCAGCCTCGCCGGCATCACCACCGGCGTCATGCTCTCGATCGCCCGCGTCATCGGTGAGACCGCCCCGCTGCTCGTCACGGCCGGCTTCACCGCGAGCATGAACTACAACCTGTTCCGTGACCCGATGATGACCCTGCCGGTGTACGCGTACACGCAGTACTCGCAGCAGGGCGCCAACCCGGTGCCGTTCGTCGACCGGGCCTGGACCGCGGCCCTCGTGCTCATCCTGATCGTGATGCTGCTCAACCTGCTCGCCCGGTTCATCACCCGTCTCTTCGCCCCCAAGCTCAGCCGCTGACCCTCCGCCCCCGCGGAACCAGCGACACCACCCACCCAGAAGGATCAACGTGTCCAAGCGCATCGAGGTCGACGGCCTCAACGTCTACTACTCGAAGTTCAAGGCGGTCGAGGGTGTCGACATCACCATCGAGCCCCGCACCGTCACGGCCTTCATCGGCCCGTCGGGCTGCGGCAAGTCCACCTTCCTCCGCACCCTGAACCGCATGCACGAGGTCATCCCCGGCGCATGGGTCGAGGGCTCGGTCAAGATCGACGGCGACGACCTGTACGGCGCCGGCGTCGACCCCGTGCTCGTCCGTCGTCAGGTCGGCATGGTCTTCCAGCGTCCGAACCCGTTCCCCACGATGTCGATCCGCGACAACGTGCTGGCGGGCGTGAAGCTCAACAACAAGCGCGTCTCCCGCTCCGAGGCCGACGACATCGTCGAACGCTCGCTGCAGGGTGCGAACCTGTGGAACGAGGTCAAGGACCGCCTCGACAAGCCCGGCATGGGCCTGTCCGGTGGGCAGCAGCAGCGTCTCTGCATCGCCCGCGCGATCGCGGTCGAGCCGGACGTGCTCCTGATGGACGAGCCCTGCTCGGCCCTCGACCCGATCTCGACCCTCGCCATCGAGGACCTGATCGAGGAGCTCAAGAAGGAGTTCACGATCGTGATCGTGACCCACAACATGCAGCAGGCGTCGCGCGTCAGCGACAAGACGGCGTTCTTCAACATCGCCGGCACCGGCGCCCCCGGCAAGCTCATCGAGTTCGACGACACCGCGACGATGTTCTCGAACCCGTCCGTGCAGGCCACCGAGGACTACGTCTCGGGCCGCTTCGGGTGATCGGCATCCGTCCGTCGCGCTGACGGACGGCCTGGAGGCCCGGTGCACGTCCGCCACGGACGCGCACCGGGCCTTCGTGGTTGCGCCGGGTGCGACGGCGACCCGCGGGACGTGCGCATGTTCCGACGATCCACGCGTCGATCGACTCGTGGTTCGTCGCTCGATGCGCACGCAGACGTTGCGTGCGCATGTTCCGACAGTCCGCGCGTCGATCGACTCGTGGAACGACGAAAGGTGCCCGCGCATCGACTGCACGGGCACCTTCCGGAATGCGTCAGGCCGTGGTGGTGGGGACCGCCATGATCGGCGAGGTGGTCGGCTGCTCGGAACCGCCCTCGGGCTCGACCGTCATCCCGATCGTCGCGCCCTCGGACATCGCGCCCTTGAGCACGGCGGAGTGCACACCGTCAGCAGCACCGTCGACCAGGCCGGCCGACTTGATGGTGCCGCCCTGCTCCTCGGAGCCGATGTACCAGAGCTCGTACGTCTTGCCCTTCGGCGCCTGCTCGACACCGTCGAGGATCACCGCGGACTTGCCGAGGTCGTTCGACCACACGACCGTCGCCGAACCGCCGCCCGCGACCTTGGTCGTGGTGCGCTGGAAGTCTGAGGCGGCGTAGATGCGGTCGAGGCCGCTCGAGGCCTGCGTGGTGCCGGTGCCGGAGCCGTTCGGGTCGAAGATCGATCCGACGCCGAGTCCGCCGAAGAAGACCGCGGCGACGGCAGCTGCGGCCGTCAGCATGACCGCCGGACGCTGGAACCAGCGACGGCGAGCCTCGGACGATGCCCGGCCACCGGCGGTGGGGCCGTCGGCGATCGAGGCGACGTGCCTGGCGGGCTCGGGACGGGCCTCCTGGACGGAGGTGGTCTCGGCGACCGGAGTCTGGTCGACCGTCCTGTCGGCGAGGGGCGCGGCCTGGGGGGTCGTCGCGATCCGGGCCAGCAGCGACGCCTTTAGCGACGCGGGGGGCTCGATCGGTGCGACGGCGTAGGCGAGCTGCAGCGCGGTCTCGCGCAGGGAGTCGTTCTCGGCCTGCAGCTCGGGGGACGTCCGGAGGGCGTCCTCGAGGAGCGCGCGCTCGTCGTCGGACAGCGCGTCGAGTGCGTGGGAACCCGTCATCAGTGCGGGGTCGTCGTGGCGTTCGGTCATGAGGTCACCCCCATCTCGTCTCGGAGTCGGATCATCCCGTCACGGAGACGGGTCTTGACGGTGCCGATGGGGACACCGAGGTGTTCGGCCATCTCGCTGTGCGAGTAGCCGCCGTAGTACGCGAGTTGCACGGCCTGCCGCTGGAACTCGGTGAGCTTCGCCAGCGCTCGGCCGACGCGCTCGTGCTCGATGCGGATCTCCACGGACTCGGAGACCTGGTCGAAACCGGCCTCGAGGTCGCGGATGCCGATCTTGGTGTCGCGGTCGTGCGACGACTGCGAGGCACGGACCCGGTCGACCGCTCGGCGGTGGGCCATGGTGAGGACCCAGCTGGCGGCCGTCCCACGCTTCCGGTCGAAGCGGGTGGCCTGCTGCCAGACCTCCAGGAAGACCTCCTGCGTGACCTCTTCCGACTGCGCGCGGTCCCGGAGGAGGCGCGTGATCAGACCGAGGACCCGACCGGAGAGTGCGTCGTAGAGGTCCGCGAAGGCGGCTTGGTCACCGGCGGCGACCCGGGCGAGGAGGTCGTCCGGCGATGCCTGAGCTGGCTCTGACGAGCTCCAGCGTTCGGTGTCGCTATCCACGAGGGCAAGCATTGCAGGTTTCCCTCCTCTCGGTTGCTTTCGTTGACCAGGCGGGTAGCACGAAGCCCCCGCATGGGCGGTCGAGACGAGGGGCCGGCGTGACCCACAGGGAATTGACCGGCGGTGCCGGTCCGGGTCACACCGGGCCTCTCGCTTCGTGACGGGCATTCCGTCCGTCACGCAGATGATTCGGTGCGGTCCCCGCTGTGGATTGGATGGGGGTCGGGATTTCTCGACGGGATGGGCGCGGCGGGCCTGCACCGGGGTGCGCGCGGGCACGCCCGGGGCCGGTTCTGTCCACCATGAGTGAACAGGGTCGAGTGATCAGCCGACGTCTCGTAGACTTGGTCTCGCCGGGCCGCAGCAAGCCCCGGGCTCCAAAATTCGCCGCTTCGAGCGGCCTCGCGCCGAGAGGCGCTTCTGCGGCCCGGTCTTTTTGTGCCCGGACGCGGTCGCGTCCGGGTTTTCTGCTGCGCGGCCCTTGGCCTGGCGCGTCATCGCGCTGCTGCGCGGCCCTGGCCTGGAGGCCCGGTGCGGGTCCGCCCCGCCGCTCGCTCAGTCCAGGCTGTCGCGGCGCCAGAGCGCCGCAGCCTCGGTCAGGTCGGCCGCCAGCTCCGTCAGGCGGAGCGCCCGCGTCGTGAGTTCGCTCGCGCGCTCGGATGCCACCAGGTCGGACTCGTCCGCCACGGCGGTCGCGCCGGCGGCGGTCAGTCGGCAGAACGACGCCCCGCGGTCGAGCGCCACCGCGAGGTCGCCCGTGTACAGGCCGTGCAGGATGCGGTCGGCGAGCGTCAGGATCTCCGCCGGCCCCGTCGGTTCCTCGGCACCCGCGACCGCCTGGTCGATCGTGCCGATCTGCGCCGTGCCCCGCTCGAACAGGTACGCGATCTCCTCCGGGTTCTGCCGGATGACGATGCGCACGAGGTACACCCGCCAGAGCGCCCCCGGCAGGGTGTGTGCCCCGACCCGTGCCCACAGTTCCGCGATGGCGTCGATGCCGTGCACGTCGGTGTAGGTGACGAGCCGCTCGACCACGGCGGGGTCCGGGTCCTCGCGCACGCGGTGCAGCAGGGCGTTCGCGGTCTCGTGCGCGACACGGTTCACGAGCGCCGGGTCCTCACCGCCCTGGATGGCGGCGAACTCGGCGTCGGTGAAGTGGACGGGACGGTGGTGATCGCGAGGCACCGCAGCAGTGTAGGCGCGGCCGGTGACACGCCCGCGTCCCGTTCGCCCAGAACGCAACGGCTGCGCCACGCGTACCGTGTTGCGGCAGGGAGGCGCTCCTCCCTGCACGTGAAGGAGAGGATCTTCCATGAACGCCCTGCTCATCATCCTGGCTGTGATCGCAGTCATCCTGCTGTTCGTCGGCGGTTTCGCTGCGAGCCTCAAGTTCCTGCTCTACGTCGGCATCGTGCTGCTGATCATCGCGGTCATCGCGTGGCTGCTGCGGACGCTCACCGGACGCCGGGGCTGACCCGGTCAGACGGTTCCGTCCCGGAGGCCCTCACCCGCTAGCCTTGCGGGTGAGGGCCTCTAGCTCAGTTGGTAGAGCACCGGACTTTTAATCCGAGGGTCGTGGGTTCGAGCCCCACGGGGCCCACACCTTCCTGAACGCCGGCTTTTCATCCGAGGGTCGTGGGTTCGAGTCCCACGGGGCCCACCTCCCAGTCTCGCTTCGCACTCTTGTCTAGAATGCGACGGATGGGCCGACGATCGCAGCGCGAGCGGCCGGGCACCCCCACCGGCCCGGCGACGATGCGCCGACGCCGCCGGAAGCTGGTGCCGGCACTCGCCCTCGGCGCGATGGCACTCGGGGTCTCCGGACTCCTGCTGATCCTGCCGAGCGTCTCGAGTGCCTGCCAGCCGGTGTCCTCGTCGACCTCGGCCTCGGCCGTCGCTGCCCCCGGCGTCTCGGCCGACCGCGTCGCTGCGGCGATCGAGCCCGGGTCACGCGTCCTGATCGTGGGTGACTCGTACACCTCGGGTCGGGGCTCGGCCAGCGGACTCCGCGGCTGGGCACAGGACCTCAGCGAGGACCGTGGGTGGACGGCCAAGATCGACGGGTACCCGGGCACCGGCTACGTCGACACCGGTCGGACCGGTTCGTCGCACTACACGTACGGGCCACGCCTCGAGCGGCACGCATCGTTCGACCCCCAGCTCGTGATCGTGCAGGGAAGCCAGAACGACTGGCTCGTCGACTCGGACACCCTCCGCGCCACGGTGGAGCGGACTCTCCGCACGGCGCAGCAGACCTGGCCGGATGCCGTCGTCGTCGCGCTCGGCCCGTCAGCACCGCTCCCGTGGGCGAACTCGACCGTCGGGGTCGCCGCGTCGGTCTCCGCGGGTGCCGCCGCCGCCGGTGTCCCCTACGTTGACGCCCTCGCCGGCAGGTGGTTCACGTCGAGCAACAGTCCGGGGTACTCCGCCGTCGACGGCGGCCACCCGAACGACGCCGGCTACCAGTACCTGGCGGACCGCGTCGGCGAGTCCCTCGACGTCCTCGGCGCACCCGTCGGCAGCGCCCGCTGCGTCTGAGCGGCGCCATCTGCTCCTGAACGGGGTACAACCCGTCCCCAGCGGGCTCATGGGAGATCCCCTGCCCACCACAGCCCGCCCTCAGCGGATTGTTGGGCTGCCGCCGATAGTGTCGTTCCCGGATCCGATCACCGGATCCTGCAGCACAGCACCACCACGAACGAACGGGGTACACCGTGATCGAGCCCATCGAAGCCACGCAGACCAGCACCACCGGTGACGCGCGCCGCATCGTCGAGCTCGCAGCAGCGACCAACACGACGATGAGCAACGAGCTCCTGCTCGACACGCTCCGCCGCAACGCCCAGGTCACGACCCGCCACATCCGCAAGGACTTCATCGAGGTCGCGACGGCCACCGCCGTGCTCGGCTACGTCTGCCGGCAGCGCAAGGACTTCATCGCGCTCCGTGGCGACGACCCGGCGTGGGCGCACGAGGTCGGCCGGTACGCGACCGAGTCCCTCGCGGTCGAGGCACTCCGGATGCGCCGCGGTTGACGCCCGGCGTCCGACACGAACGATGAAGGCCCCGCCGGACACCCGGCGGGGCCTTCGTCGTGTCAGCGGTGCGAGCTGACCGGAGTCCTCAGGACCAGACGCGGCGGATCCCCCACGAACCGGTCCAGGTCTCGTCCGGCTCGAGCCAGCGCAGGCCCTCGCCCGAGTTCAGGGCGTTCGCGGGCGCCGTCATCGGTTCGACCGCGACCGCCAGGCCCTTCCCGTCGCCCCGCGGGTACTCGCGCGAGGTGAAGACCTGCACGTAGGGGAACGAGGCGTCCTGCCAGAGCTCGACCCCGTCGCCCTCCGGCCCGTGCATCGTCGTGCGGCGGATCCCGTCGGCGTCGGGGGTGACGTCCGTGTAGGCGGTGTCGAGGTCCGAGTCCCCGGCACGTCGCCCCTGGCGCAGGTCGTACGGCGTGCCCTTGACCGGCACCGAACCGTTCGGGACCTTCTGCTCGTCGACGGTGAAGGCGGTCGCGGCGTCGAGCGTGACGACCAGGTCGTCGGCGGGGGTGTCACCGGCACGCAGGTACGGGTGCGCGCCGACAGCGAAGGGTGCGCGCACGCCCGAACGGTTCGTGACCTCGTGTGTGACACGGATGCCGTCGTCGACGAGTTCGTGCAGCACGCGCGTCTCGAGGGTGAAGGGCCACCCGTGCTGCGGGTGGATCGTCGCTTCCTGCTGGATCGACGTCTCGGTCTGCGAGACCACCCGGTACGGGGCGAACCGGAGCAGTCCGTGCGACGCGTTGCCGTACTTCGGCTCCGAGACGTCGAGCTGCTGCCGCTTGCCGTCGAACTCCCACACACCACCGGCGACGCGGTTCGGCCAGGGCGCCAGGACGATGCCGTTCGCCCCCGGCGGCTGCTCGGTCACGGGGAACGGCTCGGTGATGTCGAAGCCGGCGACGCGGAGTTCGCGGATGCCCGCGGCGACCTCGGTGACCACGGCTTCGACGACCCCGTCGGGTCCGGCGTGGTGGAGGCGGTACTGGCCACCCGTGGGTGCTGCGGTCATGGGGTGTTCTTCCTTCCGGCTGGTTCGGTGTGCTGCTCGCCGTCGGCGACGATCACCTGGGCCCCGGCCGCCCGGATCGTGGCGACCGCGGCGGCGTCGGCCTCGGCGGTGACGACGACGTCGATGTCCTCGAGCGCGCGGACGACCCCGATGTGGGCCCGGCCGAACTTCGACCCGTCCGCGACCACGACCGTACGCCGGGCCGTCGCCGCGAGCATCCGCTTGGCCTCGGTCTCGGGCAGGTTCACGTTCGTCAGGCCGTGGTCGACGTCGAGTCCGGTCCCGCCGAGGAACACGACGTCCGCGGCGATCATCGGTAGGACCGCGCCGTTGAAGGGGGCGACGAGCGAGTGCTGCAGGGGCCGGAGGGTGCCGCCGGTGACGATCACGGTGAAGCGCGGGACCGCACGCTCGAGCGCGAGCGCCGTGGTGAGGGAGTTCGTGACGACCGTGACGCCGGTGAGCTCGGTGCGCGCCACGAGGGCCTCGGCGACGGCGGCCGGCGTGGTGCCGACGTCGAGGACGACGCACTCCCCCGGGCGGACCAGCGCAGCGGCCGCACGGCCGATGGCGGCCTTGGCCACCTGGTGCTCGACGGCGGTCTCCTCGAAGGGGCGCTCGGTGGACCCGGCCCCGAGGCGGACCGCGCCTCCGTGCACCCGCCGGATCCGGGCCTCCTGGTCGAGGACGGCGAGGTCCTGGCGGACCGTCACCTCGCTGGTGCCGAGGGACGCGGCCAACGCGGCCGTCCGGACCATGCCGGGGGCGCCGTCGACGATCGCGACGATGCGGTCCTGCCGGAGGGGCGCGGGCAGCGCGCCGGCGAGGAAGGAGAGGTCGGCGTCCGTCATGTGCACAGTTTCGCTTGCTTCCGATGTCTTTCGCAACGCTTCGGATGGGCGCTAGGCTGTTCCGGTGATCACCAAGCGCGTGACGAAGCTCGCGGACGGCCGCGACCTCTTCTACTTCGACGACGCCGACTCGACGCTGCCCGCAGAACGCAGCATCGACGAGCGCGTGCTCGACCCGCGGCCCGAGACGGCGCGGATGCGGCAGGACGTCCTGACGGGCGAGTGGGTTTCGATCGCGGCGTCCCGGCAGAACCGGGTGTTCCTGCCGCCGGCCGACCAGGACCCGCTCTCGCCCCAGAGCCCGGCCAACCCGTCCGAGGTCCCGAGCCGCTACGACGTCGCCGTGTTCGAGAACCGCTCGCCGTCGTTCGGACCGCTGCTCGAAGCCGACGACGCCCCCGAGTCGCTCGAGTCCCTGAGCGACGTCGGCCTGAACCGCCAGCTCCGCTCGGTCGGCCGGTGCGAGGTCGTGTGCTTCTCGCCCGAGACCTCCGGGTCCTTCGCCTCCATCTCCGAGTCGCGTGCCCGCACCGTCGTCGAAGCCTGGGCCGACCGCACCGCCGCACTCTCCGCGATGCCGGGCATCCAGCAGGTGTTCCCCTTCGAGAACCGGGGCGAGGCGATCGGTGTCACGCTGCACCACCCGCACGGGCAGATCTACTCGTACCCGTACATCACGCCGCGCACCCAGCGCCTGCTCGCGAGCATCGAGCGATTCGGGCCGGACCTGTTCGAGCAGCACCTCGCGAACGAGCGGGGTTCCGAGCGGGTCGTCCTCGCTGGCGAGCACTTCACCGCCTTCGTCCCGTTCGCCGCGCGCTGGCCCATCGAGATCCACATGCTGCCGCACCGCCACGTCCCCGACTTCGCGGGCCTGACCGACGCCGAGAAGGACGAGCTGGCCCACATGCACCTCCGGCTCACGCGTGGGCTCGACGCGCTCTACGGCGACCCGACGCCGTACATCGCCGCGTGGCACCAGGCACCGGTGCACACCGCCCGCGACACCGTGCGGCTGATGCTGCAGATCACCTCGCCGCGACGAGCGGCGGACAAGTTGAAGTTCCTGGCCGGCAGCGAAGCCGCCATGGGCGCCTGGATCGGGGACCTCGTGCCCGAGAAGGCGGCCGAGTTCATCCGACAGGGAGTCGAGCGCGCATGACGTTCCAGCAGGTCTACGGGTACGAGCCGACGGTGCGGTACTCCGCCCCGGGTCGCGTCAACCTGATCGGTGAGCACACCGACTACAACGACGGCTACGTGCTGCCCTTCGCGATCGACCGTCGCACCACCGCCTCCATCGCGCAGCGCGACGACCGGACGATCCGCGTCGCCTCCGCCTTCGACGCCACGAGTGAGCCGGTGGCGCTGTCCCTCGACGACCTGTCGCCCGAGGCGATGGGCGGCTGGTCGGCGTACGTCTTCGGCATCGCCTGGGCCCTGCGCGAGCAGGCCGGAGCCGATCTGGGCGACAAGACCGGGTTCGACGTCTTCATCGAGTCCGACGTGCCGGTCGGTGCGGGCCTGTCGTCCAGTGCGGCGATCGAGTGCGGTGTCGCGCTGGCCTTCAACGACCTGTGGGAACTCGGCCTCGACCGGAAGACCCTGGCGCGCGTCGGGCAGTACTCGGAGAACCACGCCGTCGGTGCCCCCACCGGGATCATGGACCAGTCCGCCTCGCTGCTCGGCGAGCAGGACGCCGTCGTGTTCCTCGACTGCCGCACGCTCGACACCGCCGTCGTCGACCTGGCGCTCGAGGCGAACGGGCTCGAGGTCCTGGTGATCGACACACGCGTCGAGCACGCCCACGCAACCGGTGGCTACGCGGCTCGTCGGGCCTCGTGCGAGAAGGGTGCGCGGGTGCTCGGTGTCGAGGCACTGCGTGACGTCAGCGTCGAGGATCTCCCTCGTGCGCAGGAGCTCCTGGACGACGAGACCTTCCGCCGGGTCCGGCACATCGTGACCGAGGACCAGCGCGTCCTCGACACCGTCCGCACGCTGCGCGAACAGGGTCCCCGGGCGATCGGTTCCCTGCTCGTCGCGTCGCACGAGTCGATGCGCGACGACTTCGAGATCTCCGTGCCGGAGCTCGACCTGGCCGTCGCGACCGCCGTCGAGCACGGTGCCGTCGGTGCGCGCATGACCGGTGGTGGGTTCGGCGGTGCGGCGATCGCGCTGGTCGACCAGGAGTCACGCGGGGCGATCACCGCCGCCGTCACCGCCGCCTTCGCCGACGCCGGGTTCCGCGAGCCGAACGTGTTCACGGTGCACGCCGCGCAGGGCGCCCGGCGCGACTGACGGCGCTCCGCCGCTCGACGTTTCGCGCTCAACGACAGTTCACGCGGCGATCAGCCCGTGGACTGTCGCTCAGCGCGAAAGAACAGCAGCGTCCCGCCGCGCGCCCGCCGACTCAGCCGAGGTAGTCCGCGTACCGGACGTGTTCCACCACGTTCCCGAGCACGAACGGGTGCGTCCGACCGTGCTCCACGGCCCACTCCACCCACGCGGTCTGCGCCGGCATGAGCAACCACACCAGGGCGGTGGTCCCGAGCACGGCGGCCAGGGTCAGGCCCATCACGGTGTGCTCGTCGAACCGGGCTGCACCTCGGCGGGCGATCGCGACGACGAACCCGGCGACCGCGAACCCCACCGTCGCGAGCGTCCATCCGGACCAGGGGCCCGACGTGAACGTGTACTCCTGGCCGGCGTGCACGAAGGTCGTCGCCCAGGTCGACCCGGGAGCCTGGAACAGCACGCAGATCGCCACGATGACGATCAGCCACCGGGCGTCCTTGGTCAGTTGCGACGGCTCGGGCCGGGCTCGCATCACCGGCGTCGTCTGCAGTCGTTCGTCCCCCATGCCGCGACCGTAGCACCGGCGGAGTGCACTTCGTGAGCAGCAATGGTCGGGTGCGATGACGCCACCCGACCATTGCTGCACACCATCGCGACGCGACCAGCACGCGAGCGTCACGCGAGCGCACGCCGCGCGCGACCGCGCGCTACTTCAGCTGGCGCTCGGCGGCCTCGACGACGTTCTTCATGAGCATCGCGCGGGTCATCGGCCCGACGCCACCGGGGGTGGGCGACAGGAAGCCCGCGACCGACGCGACCGCGGGGTCGACGTCGCCGTGCAGCTTCGCCTTGCCGGTCTCCTCGTTGACCACGCGGGTGATCCCCACGTCGATGACGGCGGCTCCGGGCTGGACCCAGTCCGGCTTGACGAGCCCGGCGACCCCGGCCGCGGCGACGATGATGTCGGCGCGACGGCACTCCGCGGCGACGTCGGCGGTCAGCGAGTGCGTCAGGGTCGCGGTCGCCTCGAGCCGCGTGAGCAGCAGGCCGAGCGGCCGTCCGACGGTCAGCCCCTGGCCGATGATCGTGACGTGCGCGCCACGGATCGGGATCTCGTACGCGTCGAGCATCGCGACGATGCCCCGCGGGGTGCACGGCAGCGGTGCGTCGATCGTGCCGGCACCACCGGGCACGGCGAGCACGAGCTCGCCGAGGTTCGTCGGGTGCAGGCCGTCGGCGTCCTTCGACGGGTCCATCAGCTCGAGCATCGGCGTCGGGTCGATGCCCTGCGGCAGCGGGAGCTGCACGATGAACGCGGTGACCCGGGGGTCGTCGTTCATCTGCAGGATCGCGGCCCGGATGTCGGCAGCGGACACCGTCTCGGGCAGGTCGATGCGGTGCGAGTCGAGCCCGATCGACGCCGAGTCGCGGTGCTTGCCCGCGACGTAGGACATCGAGCCGGGGTTCGAGCCGACCATGATCGTGCCGAGACCCGGACGGATGCCGTGCTCGTGCAGGCGGTCGATCCGGCCCCGGAGTTCGTCGAGCGTCCGGGCGGCGAGGGCCGTGCCGTCGATGCGGACGGCACTCCCTTCACCGGCCCAGAGCTCGCGCGGGAGCGCCGCGCTGACCGAACCGCTCACGCGTAGAGCGGGAACGCGTCGGTCAGGACCTTCACCCGCGCCGAGAGCGCTGCGACGTCCGGGTTCGGCATGAGGGTCAGCGCGATGATGTCGGCCACCTCGGTGAACTCGGCGTCGCCGAAGCCGCGGGTCGCCAGCGCCGAGGTGCCGATGCGGACACCCGAGGTGACCATCGGCGGGCGCGGGTCGAACGGCACGGAGTTGCGGTTCACGGTGATGCCGACCTCGTGCAGCAGGTCTTCGGCCTGCTTGCCGTCGACCTCGGACGCGCGCAGGTCGACGAGCACCAGGTGCACGTCGGTGCCGCCGGTGAGCACGTCGATGCCCGCGGCCTTGGCGTCGTCGGCGGTCAGACGGGCGGCGAGGGCCTGGGCGCCGCGGATGGTGCGCTCCTGACGGTCCTTGAACTCCGGGGTGCCGGCGAGCAGGAACGCGGTGGCCTTCGCGGCGATCACGTGCATGAGCGGGCCGCCCTGCTGGCCCGGGAAGACCGCGGAGTTCAGCTTCTTGAACAGGGTCTCGTCGTTCGACAGGATGATGCCCGAGCGGGGGCCACCGAGGGTCTTGTGGACCGTCGACGAGACGACGTGGGCGTGCGGCACCGGGGACGGGTGCAGCCCGGCGGCGACGAGGCCGGCGAAGTGCGCCATGTCGACCCAGAGCTTCGCGCCGACCTCGTCCGCGATCTCGCGGAACTTCGCGAAGTCGAGCTGGCGCGGGTAGGCGGACCACCCGGCGATCAGGACCTTCGGCTGGTGCTCGATGGCCTTGGCGCGGATGTCGTCGTAGTCGACCTCGAACGTCTCGGGGTCGACGCCGTACGCCACGGCGTTGTAGATGCGGCCCGAGAAGTTGAGCTTCATGCCGTGGGTCAGGTGACCACCGTGCGCGAGCTCGAGGCCGAGGATGGTGTCGCCGGCCGAGGCGATGGCGTGCAGGACGGCCGCGTTGGCCGTGGCACCGGAGTGCGGCTGCACGTTCGCGTACTCGGCACCGAAGAGCGCCTTGGCACGGTCGATGGCGAGCTGCTCGGCGACGTCGACGTACTCGCAGCCGCCGTAGTAGCGCTTGCCCGGGTAGCCCTCGGCGTACTTGTTGGTGAGCACGGAGCCCTGCGACTCGAGCACGGCGCGCGGCACGAAGTTCTCGGACGCGATCATCTCGAGGGTGTGGCGCTGGCGGCCGAGCTCCTGCTGCAGGACGGCGGCGATCTCGGGATCGACCTCGGCGAGCGGGGCGTTGAAGGCGGCGCGGGCGGCGGCCTGCTCGGCCACCTCAGCCGAGTCGGAGACGAACGGGGGCAGATCGGCAATGGACACGGGACTCCTACGGTGTGCGGACGACCAGCTGGTCGCACTCGGACGGTCGGTCGGTGCAGCCCAGGCGTACGGCCGCGCACCGTGTCTTTGTCGCTCCCCGATGGTGACCCATCCAACGCCAGTCGCGACCTGACGATCGTACCGAGCCACCGCACCCTGTGTCACCCTGGATGCATGACGCTGCTCTCGCCCGACGTGGACGAACGGACCACCACGGACGAACGGACCAGTGCGCGGGCGGACACCCCGTGGGTCACGGTGGTGTGGGACGACCCGGTGAACCTGATGTCGTACGTCACCTACGTCTTCCAGCGGCACTTCGGGTTCTCACGCGAGCAGGCCGAGCGGCTCATGCACCAGGTCAACGACGACGGCCGGGCGATCGTGGCGACCGGCCCGCGTGAGTCGATGGAGGCCCACGTGCAGTCCATGCACGGCTACGGGCTGCAGGCGACCGTCGACAAGGCTCCCGAAGCGTGATCCCGTTCGTCCGCCGCGCCGACGGCGTCCACCTCGGCCTGTCCTCCGGCGAGCGCGACCTGCTCGCCTCGCTCACCGAGCAGCTGCAGCAGGTGCTCGGCGGCGACCTGTCCACCGACCCGCTCAGCGAGCGGATGTTCCCGGATGCCTACCCGGATGACGACGCAGCGAGCGCGGAGTTCCGGAAGTACACGCAGTCCGACCTGCTCACGCAGAAGACGACGAACGCCTCGATCGTGCACGACTGGCTGACGGGCACCCGCGACGGTTCGCTCGACGCCGAGGACGAGCAGGCGTGGCTCCGCACCCTCACCGACCTGCGGCTGACGATCGCTGACCGGCTGGGCATCGTGGACGCCGACGACGAGGAGCGCTCCGTCGAGGCCGACGCGGGCGTCGGCCTGCGCGACGTCTACGACTGGCTCGGCTACGTGCAGGAACACTTGGTCGTCGCGCTCACGTCGCGCTGACGGCCCACGGCCTGGAGGCCCGGATCACCTCCGGTGCGGCGGGTCACCCCAGCAGGTCGTCGCGGTGGGCTCGCGCCCAGTCGGTCAGGCTCCGGGGTGCGGTGCCGGTGATGCGCCGGACGTCGTCGCTCATCACGTCGACGCCGTCGAGACCGCGGCGGACGACCCGGCCGAACTGCTGCCGGAGCCCCTCGGCCTGCCACGCGGGCACGCCGCTCACGCGCAGCACGCCGGCGTAGACCCGGCTCGGCAGGTGCAAGGCGCGCACGGGTCGGCCGAGCCCGGTGGCGAGCGCGGCGGCGACACCCCGCGCATCGAGCAGGTCCGGGCCGGTGAGCACCGGTTCGGTGCCGTCGTGGCCGTCCTCCGTCAGCACCCGGGCGGCGGTCCGGGCGATGTCCTCGGTGTCGATCCAGCCGATCACCCCGCGGCCCGTGGTGTGCGGGAACCACCCCCGTCGGATCGCCGGGGCCGAGGGCTGCACGTTCGTCATGAACGACGAGGGGTGCAGGATCGTCCACGCCAGCCCGCTCTCGCGCACCAGCCGGTCGATGTGCCAGGCGGCGCTCGCCCACGACATCGGGGAGTGCTCAGCGGCGTCCCCGCCCGACAGCTGCACGATCCGGCCGATCCCTGCACGCTGCGCCGCACGGACCCCGGTGGTGCCCTGCTCGCGCTGCCGCTGGCTGACCGGCGTCACGAGGAAGAACCGGTCGACCCCCTCGAGCGCCGCGGTGAGCGCGTCCTCGTCGTCCAGGTCGGCCAGACGTCCGTCGATGCCCCGCGCCCGGAGCGCGTCGACCTGTTCGGGCCGTCGGACCACGGCACGCACCGTCACCCCGGCCGCCCGCAGCAGCTCCGCAGTCTTGCCCCCGACGTCCCCGGTCACGCCGGTGACCGCCACGATCTCGCCCATGTCTGCTCCTCGTCCCGCTGACCCATTCTGGTATCAGTTTCCTGATACCAGAACGTACGCCGGTACGATCGCCCCGTGCCCCAGGAACTCCCAGCCCCGCGCGACGACGTCGACGGCATCGTGGCGTGGACGGTGATCCGGGCCGCACGGACGCTCTCCCGTCGGCTCGCGGCCGAGCTGGCGCCGCTCGGGTTGACACCCGTGGAGTTCGGGGCGCTCATCCAGCTCGCGGCGGCGGGCGAGCTCAGCCAGGCCGACCTGGCGCGAGCGGTCGGCGTCCGACCGCAGAGCATGACGACGCTCGTCGGAGGGCTCTCGACGCGGGGACTCGTGGAGCGGGGCGCCGCACCGGGCCGGGGACGGGCCTCCCGGATGCGGCTGACCGACCAGGGCGAGGCGCTGCTGGCACGCGCCCACCCGATCGTCCGGGCGAGCAACGCGTGGTTCGGCGACGGTGCGGAACCGATCTCGGCGACCCTGCTCCCGCTGCTCGAGCCGGACGCGGGCGACGACGGGTCCGCCGTTCCCTGAGCGATATCAGAAGGCAAACTTGCAAGGCGGGCTGGTGACGGACTAGCCTCCGGGCGTGACCGACGCACCGGAGACCGACCCGACCGACCTGGCCGACGCCGTGCTGACGATGCACGGGCGACTGCGGCGGTCGTTGCTGGCCTCGAAGTCGGACGACGTCACGGCGTCGCAGACCGCCGCCCTCGGACGCCTGCTGCGGCACGGGCCGGCCACCATCGCCGACCTGGCGCGAGCCGAGGGTGTCCGACCGCAGTCGATGGGCGCGACCGTCCAGGCCCTGGTCGACCTCGGCCTGGCCGAGCGGCAGGCCGACCCGACGGACGGCCGACGGGCGATCGTCAGCGCGACGGCGGCCGGTCGGGACGCCCGCCAGACCGCCTGGGCCGCGCGGAACCACGAGCTCGCTGAGCGGCTCGCGACCCTGCCCGAGGCGGACCGCCGCGTCGTCGCGCGGGCGATGGACCTGCTCGGGCCGATCGTCGATCCCTGACCCGCACCCCTCGCCCAGTCCAGCAACCGGAAGAAGCGCTCTCACGTCCACCACCACCACCACGACCCCCGACACGACCACGGGCAACGGCTTCGGCCCGAAGCTCCTCATCCCGGTGCTCGTCGGGCCCCTGCTCAACCCGATCAACACCACGATGGTGTCCGTCGCCCTCACCCCGATCTCCCGCGACCTGGGCATCGGTGCGGCGCAGGCGATCTGGCTCGTCGCGGCCCTGTACCTGGCGAGTGCGATCGCGCAGCCCACGATGGGCAAGCTCGCCGACCGGTTCGGCCCGAAGAAGGTGTTCCTGACCGGGCTCGTCATCGTCGGGATCGCCGGGGTGGTGCCCGAGGTCCTGACCGGGTTCGGCGGGGCCGTGTTCGCCCGGGTGCTCATCGGCATCGGGACGTCGTCGGCGTACCCGGCGGCGCTCACCACCCTCCGACAGCACTCCGTCCGGATCGGGAAGCCCACGCCGCCGCTCGTGCTCGGGGCGCTGTCGATCACGTCGCTCGTGTCCGCCGCCGCCGGCCCACCGCTCGGCGGGGCGCTCATCGCCGCGTTCGGCTGGCACGCGATCTTCCTGGTGAACGTGCCGCTCGCGGTGTTCGGCATCGTCGTGGCGACGCTCTGGCTGCCGTCCGACCGGCTGCGTCCACGAGACGACGCCGAGCTGCCGGTGCTGCAGGCGCTCGACCCGCTCGGCATGGTGCTGATGACCGGGACCGTCTCGGCGCTGCTCGTCTTCCTGCTCGACCTGTCCGCCGGGCTGTGGTGGCTGCTCGCGGTGGCCGTCGTGCTGCTCGTCGCCCTGGTGGCGTGGGAGCTGCGGGCCGTGCGACCGTTCGTCGACGTACGGCTGCTCGCCCGGAACGGCGCGTTGTCCCGCACGTACGGCCGCCTGTTCCTGACCTACCTGCTCGCCTACACGATGACCTACGGGTTCTCGCAGTGGGTGCAGGACGTCGCGGGCTACCCGAGCGACGTCGCCGGGTACATCCAGCTGCCGGCCGCGATCGTCGCCGGGGTGGCCTCGTTCGTGGTCGCACGGAAGACCGCGATCCGCGGGCCGCTCGTCGTCGCCGCACTGGTGCCGATCCTGGGCGGTGTGCTCCTGCTCTTCCTGCACACCGGGTCGCCCGTCGTCCTGCTCGCCCTGACCCCGGCGCTGTTCGGGGTGCCGCAGGCCCTGGCGTCGGTGTCGAACCAGGCGGCGCTGTACCGGCTCGTCCCCGCGGAGTACATCGGCACCGCGGCCGGGCTGTCGCGCACCGCGGTGTACATCGGGGCGATCGCGGCGTCCTCGCTCATCGGTGGCGTGTTCGGCCAGGCCCCGACGACGCCGGACCTGCACGTGCTGGCGTGGGTGATCCTCGGCGTCGCGGTGCTCTTGACGGTGCTGACCCTGGCCGACCGTCGCCTGCGGGACGCCGACGCCGGGCGCGCCACCGCCGCTGCGCCCGCGCCGGCATCCACGCCCGCGCCCGCACCCGCACCCGCACCCGCGCCCGACGCCGAGTGAGCAGAAGATGACGGGTCGCACCCCCGCACCCGACGTCTTCTGCTCACTCGGCGGCCTCCGGACGTCCTGGAGCACCTCGCCACCCGCGGACCGGTAGCGTCGCGGGCATGGCGAACGGCGGCGGGTTCAGCAGCGACACCAAGGCAGGCGCGATCTGGAACGTGGTGATCTGCGGCATCCTCTGCATCGGCATCCCGATCGCGGCGATCGTCAACGCCGACCGGGGCTCCGCGTACGTCGGCATCGGCATCGCGGCGACGGTCCTGGCCCTGTGCATGGAGGTCTACTTCGTCCGTCGTCTGCTCGCGCGCCGGCGCTGACGCCGGGCGCGCCACCGCTGCCGCGCCCGCCACTGACGGTTCGTGAGCACAAATGGTCGAGTCGCCGCGGCGCACTCGACCATTCCTGCTCACGAAGCGCGTCCCCCGCGGCCGGTACCCTGATCCGGTGACCGACCCGACCCCCACTCACTGGACCCTGACGCTCGTCTGCGACGACCAGCCCGGGATCGTGCACGCCGTCTCCGGAGCGATCGTCGCCGCCCAGGGCAACATCACCGAGTCGCAGCAGTTCTCCAGCGCCGACACGAACACGTTCTTCATGCGCCTGCAGGTGATGGCGCCGGTGGACCGCGCCGCCTTCGAGGCAGCACTCGCCCCCGTCGCCGCCCGCTACGACGCCCGCGTCCAGCTCGACGTCGTCGGTCGTCCGCTGCGCACCCTCGTGCTCGTGTCGAAGGCGGGCCACTGCCTGAACGACCTGCTCTACCGGCAGCGCGGCGGACAGCTGCCGATCGAGGTCCCCCTCGTGCTGTCGAACCACGCGGACCTGTCCGAGCTCGCCGCGTTCTACTCCGTGCCGTTCGAGCACCGCCCGGTCACCGACGCCGAGTCGAAGGAGCAGATGGAGCGGCGTGTGCTGCAGGCGGTGGAGGAGCACGACATCGAGCTCGTCGTCCTCGCCCGCTACATGCAGATCCTGTCGCCCGAACTCTGCGCGGCACTCGAGGGCCGTGCCGTGAACATCCACCACTCGTTCCTGCCCGGCTTCAAGGGCGCGAACCCGTACCGGCAGGCGCATGCCCGCGGGGTGAAGCTCATCGGTGCGACCGCGCACTTCGTGACGAGCGACCTCGACGAGGGCCCGATCATCGAGCAGAACGTCGTCCGCGTCGACCACACCAAGGAACCGGCCGAGCTGGTGTCCATCGGGCAGGACGAGGAGTCCCGCACGCTCACCCAGGCGGTGCGCTGGATCGCGGAGGACCGCGTCCTGCTCGACGGCGCCCGCACCATCATCTTCAAGTAGGCAGCACCATGACCAACCCCCCGCAGTCCCCCGTCGACTGGGAATCGGTCCCCGACCCGGCAGCCGTCCGGCAGCCGCGTCGGCGGTTCGAGGCCTGGATGATCCTGCGGATCGCCGTGATGGTGTTCGGTCTGCTGTCCCTGGCCTTCTGGGGCTACTGGTCGTGGCAGCTCCCGCTCCCCGGCTACCTGTTCATGGTCGGGGCTCCCCTGTTTGCGGCGGTCGTCTGGTACTTCTTCCGGTCGCCGCGCTCCCCGATCGAGACCGACATCGTCGGCAAGACCATCGTCGAGGTCGCCCTGGTCGTCGCCGCAGGCGCGACCTGGATCTCGATCGGCCACCCGGTCGTCGGCATCGTCTTCATCGTGATCGCCGCCCTGAGCGGCGTGATCGCGTTCCGCAAGGAGACCGCATGAGCACCACGGGCCTCCAGACCGGCCAGGAGGCCCAGCGCACGCTGGTCCGCGCAGCCCGCGTCGTCGACGCGGCCGGCACCACGGCCGACGGCTGGGTCCTGGTCGTCGGCGACACGATCCACGCGACCGGCTCCGGTCCTGAGGCCCCCGCGGCCGACCGGGTCGTCGACCTGGGCAACGCGGTCCTGACGCCCGGATTCGTGGACCTGCACGGACACGGTGGGGCGACCGAGGCGTACGAGGACGACTCGTTCGACCGTTCGCTCGCGATGCACCGTTCGCACGGCACGACCCGCTCCGTCCTGTCGCTCGTCGCGAACCCGGTCCCCGCGCTCGCGGCGTCGCTGGCCCACGTCCGCGCCGTGATGGCGACCGACCCGCTCGTGCTCGGTGTGCACCTGGAGGGGCCGTTCCTGTCCCCGCACAACAAGGGCGCCCACAACGAGTCGTTCCTGATCGAGCCGACCCCCGCCGCGGTCGACGCCCTGCTCGAAGCGGGCGAGGGTGTCATCCGCCAGGTCACGATCGCGCCCGAGCTGCTCGGAGCGCTCGACGCCGTCCGCCGCTTCGTCGACGCCGGCGTCACGGTCGCCGTCGGCCACACGGTCGGCACGTACGACCAGGCGCGGGCCGCGTTCGACGCCGGCGCGACGATCCTGACCCACGCCTGCAACGCGATGCCCGGGCTGCACCACCGCGCACCGGGGCCGATCGGCGCCGCCGTGTCGGACGACCGCGTGACGCTCGAACTCATCCTGGACGCCGTGCACGTGCACCCGGTCGTGGCGGACACGCTCTTCCGGGCGACGCCGGGTCGGGTGGCGCTGATCACCGATGCGATGGGTGCCGCCGGCGCTGCGGACGGCTCGTACCGGCTCGGTTCGCTCGACGTCACGGTGACCGACGGCGTCGCACACGTGGCGGGGACGGAGACCATCGCGGGGTCGACGCTGACGCAGGACGTGGCGCTCCGCAACGCGGTCTCGCTCGCCGGGCGGACCCTGCCCGAGGCCGTGGCGGCGCTGACGAGCGTGCCGGCCGGCGCGCTGGGGCTCGGCGACCGTCTGGGTCGGCTGGCGCCGGGGTTCGCCGCCGACATGGTGGCGCTGACGCCGTCGCTCGAGGTCGAGCGCGTCTGGGGCGGCGGGCGCGAGCTGCGCTGAAACGCGCACGGCGCAGACGGCTCGCTCGGACACGTCACGGCAGGTCGGTCGGGCGGGGGTTGAGCGGCTCACCGAACCGTGGGGCCCGGCCGGGGACGCAGTGGCCGTCGATGGACACGTCCGCGTACGAATCGAACGCCTGGAAGAAGATGGCGAACCCGTCTGCCGCTGTCCCACCGAGGTACCCCTTCGGGTAGCTGATGACCGTCCGCTCCGGCGTGAGTTCCGTGTCGTGCTGAACACGCGCACCCTCGTACCCGATCGCCGCGAGGGCCCGTGTGACCCCCTCGGCAACCTGATCCGCTGTACCGGGAAGCGGGAGCCGCCGAGTGCTCGCGTAGGTGTACTGCGCAGCGTCCTCGCCATCACTTCCGCAGAGGTTCCACCCGGGGTCCTCGTCACCCCAACCGTCCTGCCCGACGACCGAGCGCACGGCGGCGAAGATGTCCAGGACGTCCTGGTGCGACTGTTCGACGTTCATCGACGTGTCCTTCTGCATGGGGGAGTCCGGGGCGGGGCCGGTGCACCCGGTCAGGAGTGCGGTGACCACCAGGGCTCCGGCGAGTGCCGCCCACGACCGTTCAGAGCGTCGGGACACCGGTGCCCCCGGTCTGCCAGCCGTACATGAGCCAGTCGTCCTTGGTCTGCTGCCGCATCCGGTCGAAGGGCCCGCCCCGCTCCGGGATCTCGTCCCCGTGTCCCATCGCCGCTCGTGCAGCATTGTGCTGGGCGGTGGTCCCGTTGTCGAAGTACGAGTACCGGCCGTCGTCGTCATCGCCGTCGTACGGCCCGTGGCGGGTGACGCCGTGCAGGGTGTCCGACCCACGACCCTCGGTCTCGGAGCTGAACGCGTGCGCGTCCCACGTGGACTCGGTCGGGTCACGCCGACCGGACAGGTTCTGCCCGGTGACGGCCCAGCCGTCCTTCGCGCCCTGGCTGGCGAAGACCTGCCCCTCGGGCACGTGCAGCGCGGACGCGTTCGGTACGGCGTCCGTCACGCCGGCCGAGCCCAGCAGCACCACGTGGTCGGCGTGGGTCTTCGTCAGGGCGATGGTCGCCACGGTCGTGCCGTAGGAGTGCCCCATGACGGTCAGGTCGGCGTCCCGCCCGGCGGCCGCTCGTGCCGCGTGGAACCCGTCGAGGTCGGCGACGAGTCGCTCGGCGCCCGCTCGCGCTCGGTCGTCCGCCAGGACGGTCCGGAAGGACGGGTCGTCGGCCATCGGCGGGTGGTAGCCGATCCAGGACACGACGGCGATGTCACTGCGGCGGATGCCAGCCACACGAGCTTCCTCACGACGCATCCCGCGGGCGATCGCGCTGTAGTCCTGCACCGTGCCGTCCTGGTACGTCGCGGTGTTCATGCCCGGCACGATGACGCTGACGTGCGTGGCACGGTCGAGGTCACCCGCGACGATCTGTGCGAGCGGGGGACGGTCGTCGACGAGTGCCACCAGCGAGACCGGTGTCGTGGCGAGGGTGTCCTGGATGTTCCGGTAGGCGTCGCGCTGCCGTTCCCAGACGAGCAGCTGCTCCCGTGCCGTCGCCGCTTCGGCCGGGTTCCGGGCGGCGTCGTGCCGCCCACGCCAGTGGCGGACCTGCTTCCGCGCGTGTGCGAGCCGGTCAGCCAACACCGTCGTGTTCGCCCGTGCCCGCGCCCAGGAGGCGACACCGTTCAGGTTGCCGATGACCGCCGGCATCGCCGCGACGAACGCCCGCTGGACCGCGGACGGCACACCGTCGACGCCCGACGTCGCCTGCCACCACCCGGCCACCTGCGCAGGGTCGAGTCCGGCGAGCCGCTCGGCGACCCGTGCGTCGTCACCGAGCGCGGCGACGGTCTCCGGGTCGAGGGTGCCGAGCCAGGTGAGGAATTGCCCGTCGCTCATCGCGGACACGACCGTGGCGGAGACCAGCTTGCCGAGCACCGACCGGTCCTCGAGCGCGGAAGCCGCCGCTCGGTCGGCTGCGGCTCGGCGGGCGACGAGCTCGTCCCACTGCGTCGTCAGCCGAGCGTCCAGCGCTGCCAACCACTCGCCGCTGCGCTCCAGCTGCTGCAGGAGCGCACGGTCCGACTCGACCGCATCCGGTCCGGACGCCACCACGGTGGCATCGCGGATCGCCCGCTGGTTGGCCGCGATGTCGTCCGCGGTGTTCCGCCGGGTCGTCTGCAGGCTCGCGGCGTCGTCCTGGATCTCCCGCACCTGGCGTGCGTAGGTGGCGAGTGCGGCCGACGCCGCGTCCAGCCGCGCCGCGACGCGCTGGGCACTCGCCGGCATCGCCGCCGCCGTCACGAGGAACCGCTGTTGCGCCCGCCCCGCCCAGCCGGACGCCGCGTGCTCCGCGGCGACGAGCACGTGCCGGGCGCCGTCACGGACCGCGTCCGAGTGGTCGTCGTGCCGACGGGCGATCCGCTGGATGCCGTCCGGGTCGCCCGCGACCGGGTCCGCGCTCACCGGACCCGCCGGGCGAGGTCGGCATCCGCACGCAGGACCGCTTCGGCGGCGGCGGTCACGTACTCGCGCAGCGTGTCCGCGTCGTCACCGAGGGACCGGATCATCGCGTCGTGCGCCCTGGCCGACGCGACGAACGCGGACTCGACCGCCCCCGAGCCGAACGCACCGCCGTCCGAGCCGGACAACGGGCGCTCAGAGCGGAGGTCGGTGACCGCCTGCCCCGCCGCTCGTGCGACCGCCTGCATCGTCGGCAGGTCGACCGTCAGATCCCCCATGGTGCCCCCTCGTGCTCCCCGAGGAGGTCAACATATCACCGCTGAAGTACGGTGTGTCAAGCGGTGTTCAGCGGTCGACCGGGCGCCCCCGCTGGCCACTCGCCCACGACGTGTCCGCCGTTTCCCCGACCCGGAGCGACAGCGTGCCGCCCCGGGTGACGAACGACGCCGGCACCCAGGACCGCTCGTGCGTCCACCCGTTCAACCGGGCGCCCTGCACGTACGGCTCGGTCCCCGAGGACCGGATGACGATCCGCTCGCCGCTCGACCGCCGGATGTCGACCGTGCTGAACGTCGGGCTGCCGATGAGCATCTCCGCTCGCCCGGGCGTCTGCGGGAACAGGCCGATCGAGGCGAAGACGTACCAGGCGCTCATCGTGCCGAGGTCGTCGTTGCCCGGCAGGCCGCCGGGGCCGGTCGAGTAGGCGTCGTCCACGACCTGCCGCACGGTCTCCTGCGTCTTCCAGGGCTTGCCGAGGGCGTTGTACATCCACGGCGTGTGGATGTCGGGCTCGTTCGTCGGGTCGAACTTCGTGGCGTCGCCACCGGTCACCGCGAACGCACCGGTGCTGTCATGGAAGAAGTCGTCGAGCCGAGCGGTCGCGGCGTCGTCACCGCCGAGCGCGCTCGACAGCCCCTGCACGTCCTGCGGCACGAGCCAGGTGTACTGCGCGCTGGTGCCCTGTGCGAACCCGGTCCCCGTCGACGGCGACCAGTCGGGCGTCCACGATCCGTCGGCCTGACGAGCAGCCTGGTAGCCGACGGCGGCGTTGAAGGTGTTCTTCCAGTAGGTCCCACGCTCCGCGAACATCCGGGCGTCCGACCGCAGCCCGAGGGAACCCGCCCAGTACCCGAGCGCGCTGTCGGAGATCGAGTCCTCGAGGGTCTCGGCCGCACCACCCCAGCAGGAGCAGTCGTCGTTCGCCGCGTACTGGCGCTCCAGGTACTCGTCGAGTGCGGGCCGCTGCGCCAGGCACTGCCCCGGGCACCCGATGTCGCTCTCGGCGTCCGCGTTCTCGACCGTCGCCTGGCGCTTGAGCGAGGCGTAGGCGGCCCGGACGTCGAAGTTCCGGACGCCCATGGCGTACCAGGTTGCGAGCGTCGCGGCCGAGGGGTCGCCGGTCATCACGTGCGTCGGCGCTCCGAGGTGCAGCCACCGGTCCCACACGCCGCCGTTCTGCTCGGCGAACCGCAGCATCGACTGCGCCATGTCCCCGGCGACGTCCGGCCGCAGCAGCGCGAGCAGCTGGATCTGTGCCCGGTACTGGTCCCACCCGGAGTACGTGCCGTACACGGCCCGGTGTCCGCGGTCCATCCGGTGCACCCGCAGGTCGGGCCCGAGGTAGCGCCCGTCGCGGTCGTTCAGCGTGTTCGGCTGCATGAGTGCGTGGTAGACCGACGTGTACAGCTGGGTGGTCCGGTCCGCCGTGCCGCCACCGACGCGCAGGCGCAACAGTTCACGGTTCCAGGAGGCCCGTGTGCCGGCCGCCACGCTGGCGACGGTCGAGCGCTTGGTCACCTCGCCGTCACGGTTCGCGGCCGCCCCGGCCGCGCTCACGTACGAGATGCCGATCTTCGCCTGCACCGTCGCTCCGCGACGCGCATCGAACCCGACCCACGCGCCGGAGCCGCGTCCGGCGCGGTCGGCGCCGGTCAGGTAGCCCTCCCCACCGGAGGAGGACGTGCCTCCAGGCTGGACCGTGCCGTCCTTCCAGGTGCCGGTGCTCGCGAACGCCGTGTCGAAGGTCGCGGTGAAGTAGAGGCGGTAGTAGCTGCGGCGGTCCGGGTTGGTGGCGCCGCCGCCGTTCGCGCGGCGGCTGCAGAAGCCGCCCGTCAGGACGCTGCCGCTGACCGTGCGGGTGCGGGGGTCGACGCGGGTGATCGCGGCCTCGCTGCCGTTGATCGAGTTCGACGTGCGGAAGAGCAGGTTCGCGTCCTTGCCGGCCGGGAACGTGAACGCACCGACGCCGGCGCGGGTGGTCACGGCCAGGTCGGTGCGGACGCCGTTGTCGAGCGTGACGCCGTAGCGGCCGGGGCTCGCGGACTCCTGGTCGTGGGAGTACCCGGCGGAGTAGACGGCGTCCTTCGAGTCGGCCGACGGCGAGGTCGTGACCGGGGTCGTGACCGGCATGATCGGCACGTCACCGGCAGCCCCGGGAGCACACCCGGCACCGTTCAGGTGCGTCAGGCTGAAGCCGCGCAGCCGGTTCACGTCGTACGAGTAGCCGTTCGCGACCGGGGTCGACGTCTGGTCACCCGCGGTGCCCGTGGGACTCCACTGCAGCATGCCGAACGGCGCCGTGGCACCCGGCCAGGTGTTGCCGTTGTTGCTCGTGCCGATGAACGGGTCGACGTACCGCGCGGGATCGCTGACGGTCCGTCCGGGCTGCGTCGACGGCGAGGCCACGGCCGGCGCGGCGACGACCCCCGTGCCCAGCAGTGCGGCGATCGTGGCCACCGCGGCGAGCGGGAGCGGACGGACGAGCGGGCGACGGTGCACGCGAGATCGGTTCACGTCCGTGACGCTAGCCCCCTCGGACGGGGGACGCCGCCTGCGTCACCGACCGCTCTCCCGCTGTTCACGTCGGGTTCGGCGTCGGGCCGGCGCCGTTCGGTCAGACAACCGTGCGCGCGGCGACCTCGTCGACGAAGGTGCGGACCCGCTGCCGGAACACCGGGTCGGTGGCGGTCCCGCGGACGGGCACGACGTGCAGCCGCCGGTCACCACGTCGCAGCGCCGGCCCGACGAACACCCCCTCGGCGACGTCCGGCGCGGTGGCCGACCAGAGCGTCGAGCGAGCGCCGTCCTCCGCGGTCCGGGCCATGCTGCGCGCGATCATGCCGCCGAGGCGCTGCGCGAGGGTCTCGGCCTGGTCGTTCATCCCCGTCGCCGCGATGCCGGGGTGTGCGATGACCGAGCGGACGTCCGAGCCGGCCGCGCGGAGCCGCTCACCGAGGTCGACCGCGAGCGCCGTCGCCGCCGTCTTCGAGTCGGTGTACACGGCGAGCTGCGAGTAGTCGCTCGGATCGTCGACCCCGCCCGGTGCGGGCACGCGGCGGGTGCGCTGCGACAGGTTCGACCCGACGAGGACGACCCGGGGCGACGGTCCGCCGAGCACCGGGAGCATCGCGTCGGCGAGCACGGCCGGCCCGACGACGTTGGTGGCCCAGGTGCGTTCGATGCCCTCGTCGGTCAACCCGAACGCGCCCAGCGTCGCGCCGGCGTTGTTGACGAGGGCGTCCACGACGATGCCGTCCGCCGCAAGCTGCCGGGCGAACGCCGTGACCGAGGCGACCGACGCGGTGTCGACGACCCGCGCCTCCAGGCCGACGGGCAGGACGCGAGCCGCCTTGTCGGGGTTGCGGACCGCAGCGATGACGCGTGCTCCGGCGGCTGCGAGTCGGGTCGCGACCACCAGCCCGAGTCCGCCGGTCGCGCCGGTGACCACCACGGTCCGGCCGTGCTGGTCGGGCATCGCGGACGGTTCCCACTCGAAGGTGTCCATGGTCGTCTCCTGCTCACTCGTCGTGTGGAATCGGATGATCCATCCGGAACGGTAGCACAAGCGGATAGAGTGTCCGTATGACGATCGCGATGGCCCGACCCGAAGCGCTGCGCTCCGATGCGCAACGCAACCGGACCGCGCTGCTCGACGTCGCCCGGTCGTTCCTCGAGCGGGGCGAGCAGCCGCTCCTCAACGCCGTTGCACACGAGGCCGGTGTGGGTGTCGGGACCGCCTACCGGCACTTCCCGTCGCAGCAGCACCTGCTCGAGGCGCTCGCGATCGATGCGCTCGAGGACATGCTCGACCTCGTCCGTGTCGCCGTCGCGCTGCCCGACGCGGCGGACGCGCTCCGGGGGGTCGTGACGGCTGCGTTCCGGAGCATGGTCGACGACGCGGCCCTCGGCGACCTGCTGACGAACGGCGGGTTCTCGTGCGCCGACACCGCGGCGCTCGCGGGCGACCTGGTCGAGTCCGTCGATGCGCTGCTCGCACGGGCACGGGCCGAGGGGCTCGTGCGTGCCGACGTCGACGCGGACGACCTGCGACGACTGCTGTGCGGGATGCGGGCAGCCGCCGTGGCCGGTGGCTCCCGGGTGCACGACCCCGAGCGCTACGTCGAGGTGCTGCTGGCGGGCCTCCGCCCGGCCTGACCACCACCCTCGCGCCCCGCGTGTCTCGCTGTCAGGATGGGCGCATGAGCGTCATGGTGTCCGTCTTCGATGCGTACCGGTCCCGCACGAGCGAGAAGTACACGGCCTACCCGCCGGACGTGCTCCCCATGTTCGTCGCCGAGATGGACAGCATGCTCGCCGAACCGATCCGCGACGCCCTGGTCACGGCGGTGACGAACGGCGACACCGGGTACGTCGGGCACGGACGGGCCCTGCCCGAGGCGTTCGCCGACTTCGCTGAGAGCCGGTGGGCATGGCGGCTCGACCCCGACCTGGTCCGCACCACCACGGACGTTTCGGTCGCGGCGGTCGAGGTGCTGCGCCGGGTCATCGAGCCGGGCGACCAGGTCGTCATCATGCCGCCCGTGTACCCGCCGTTCTGGGAGTACGTGTCCGAGGCCGGCGGCACCGTCACCGAGGTCCCGCTGCTCGCCCCCGCGGGCCCGGCCGACCCCTTCGACACCACGGCCGGCTGGCGGATGGACCTGGACGGCATCGCACAGGCGTTCGCCGACGGAGCCCGCACGGTGCTGCTCTGCAACCCGCACAACCCCCTCGGCCTGGTGCACGACCGCGAGTCGCTCGTCGCACTCGCGAAGCTGGCCGCCGAGTGGGACGCCGTCGTGGTGTCGGACGAGATCCACGCGCCGCTCGTGCACGCCGACGCGGTGTTCACGCCGTTCCTGGAGTCCTGCCCCGAGGCCGCGTCGCTCGGCGTCGCCCTGACGAGTGCGAGCAAGGCCTGGAACCTCGCCGGCACGAAGTGCGCGATGATGATCGGCGCCTCGGAGCGGGCCCGCGCCTGGTTCGACGGGCTGCCGACCGAGGTCGTCGAGCGCACCGGCATCCTCGGCTACACGGCGAGCGTCGCGGCCTTCAGCGAGGGCGGGCCGTGGCTGGCGTCGCTGCTCACCGAGCTCGCCGCGAACCGGCGCACCCTGGCCGAGCGGATCGGCGACGTGCTGCCCGGCGCCGAGTACCGGCAGCCGCAGGCGTCGTACCTGGCGTGGCTCGACCTGCGGGCGCTGCCGTGGGGCGACGACCCCGCGGCGGAGCTCGTCGACCGGGCGAAGGTGGCGCTCGGCTCCGGCCCGGCGTTCGGACGGCAGGGCCGGGGCTTCGCGCGGCTGAACTTCGGGTGCTCGGCGGAGACCCTCGACGAGGGGCTCAGCCGCCTCGCCGCAGCCGCCAGGGCCTGACCACCGGACGTGGACGTGGACCTGGCCGGCAGACGCCGGCGTCCCCGTTCGACGCCGTGCAACTGTCGACACACCCCCGAATTCGGCGGCGTGTCAGCGCGCCGGCGGCGTCGCAGCAAGACGCCGGCGTCTGACCGCAGCACGACGCCGGCGGCGGCCTACTCGAACCGCTGCCAGGCCGGCTTGTTCGCGTACGTGTAGCGGTAGTAGTCGGCGAGCTGCAGCCCGGCGGCGGCTTCCTCGTCGACGACCACGGTCGCGTGCTCGTGCAGCTGCAGGGCCGAACCGGGGACGAAGGAGCTGAGCGGCCCCTCGATCGCCGCGGCGACGGCGGCCGCCTTCGACGACCCCTGGGCGACGAGGACGAGCTCGCGGGCCTCGAGGATGGTGCCGAGCCCCTGCGTCATGCAGTGCGTCGGGACCTGCTCGGGCGAGTCGAAGAAGCGCGCGTTGGCGTCACGGGTCGACGGCGCGAGGGTCTTGATGCGGGTACGCGAGGCGAACGACGAGGTCGGCTCGTTGAACCCGATGTGGCCGTTGGCCCCGATGCCGAGGATCTGCACGTCGATCCCGCCCGCGGCACGGATCGCGGCGTCGTACTCCTTGGCCGCGAACTCCAGGTCGGCGGCACGGCCGTCCGGCACCCGCACGCGCGAGGCGTCGAAGCCGAGCGGTGCCACGACGTCGCGAGCGATCACGGCCGCGTACGACTCGGGGTGCTCGAGCGGGATGCCGACGTACTCGTCGAGGGCGAACCCACGGGCCTCGGCGAACGAGATCTCGCCAGCCTGCACCCGGCGCTGCAGGTCGGTGTAGATGCCCTGCGGGCTGGATCCGGTGGCGAGACCGATGACGGCGGACGGCTTCTTGGCGACGACGGACGCGATCTTGGCCGCGGCGACGCGACCGACCTCGTCCGGCGTGGGCAGGATGATGATCTCCACACGGCAAGCCTACTGGTCATGACCAGTCTGCGACAGGGGTCGCATGGGTAGCGTGGAGGCATGCCGACCCCCGACTTCGTCCTGTCCCTGCGCGAGAAGATCGGCACGGCGCCGCTCTGGCTGTCGGGCGTGAGCGCCATCGTGACCCGCGGCTCCGGCGCCGATCGCGAACTGCTCGTGGTCCGGCGGGCCGACACGGGCGCGTACACGCCGGTCACCGGGATCGTCGACCCGGGCGAGGAACCCGCCGTCGCCGCCGAACGCGAGGTCCTCGAGGAAGCCGACGTCGTCGCCGTCGCCGAACGCCTGGCCTGGGTGCAGGTGCTGCCCGAGATGACCTACCCGAACGGCGACCGGTCGCAGTACCTCGACCTCGTCTTCGCCTGCCGGTACGTCTCCGGGACGCCGAACCCCGCCGACGGCGAGAACACCGAGGCGTTCTGGGCTCGGCTCGACGCCCTGCCCGACATGTCGGAGAACATGCGGGCACGCGTCGAGGCCGGGCTGGCCGACGAGCGCGAGGCGCGCTTCCAGCGCTGACCCCACCGGTCTGGAGGCGCGGTGCCAGGCCGCCACGAGCCTCCCGTCCGCCGTCGGTCGCGCCCACCCGCCAAAGCGACAGAAGTCCGCGAAGCATCCGCGCCCATCTGTCGCTTTCGCGACGGTGAGCGCGGTCGCGAGCGCGATCTGTCGCTTTCGCGGGGGGGGGAGCTACGCGAGCGGCGCGACCGCCACGGGTGCGCCGAGCAGGCGCACGGCGACGGGGTCGCCGGTGGCCCGGCGGTCGCCGACCTCGTGCTGGACGGTCACGACGGTGTCGTCGTCCAGGCGGACGGTGGTGCGGCGGATCGATCCGAGGAAACTCGAGGTGACGACGGTGCCGGTGATGCCCTCCGGGGCGAAGGCGATGTCCTCCGGCCGGACGTAGGCGAGCACCGGCCCGTCCGGAGCCGAGGAGTCGAGGGCCGGCACCCGGAACCCGTACACGAAGACGTCGCCCCCGCGCAGGTCGCCCTGCAGCCGGTTCGACTGGCCGACGAAGTCCGCCGTGAAGGCCGACGACGGGGTGCGGTAGAGCTCCTCGGGCGTGCCGACCTGCTCGATGTCGCCCGCCTGCATCACGGCGATCCGGTCGGAGACGGCGAGCGCCTCCTCTTGGTCGTGCGTCACGAACACCGTGGTGATGCCGAGGTCGCTCTGGATGCGGCGGATCTCGTCGCGCAGCGAGACCCGGACCTTCGCGTCGAGGGCCGACAGCGGCTCGTCGAGCAGGAGCACCCGGGGGCGGGTGACCAGGGCGCGGGCCAGGGCGACGCGCTGCTGCTGCCCGCCGGAGAGCTGGTGCGGGTACCGCTCGGCGAACTCGCCGAGGCGGACCATGTCGAGGGCCTCGACCACGCGGCTCTTGCGCTCGGCGGCGGGGACCCGGCGCATCTCGAGGCCGAAGGCGACGTTCTGCCGGACCGTCATGTGCGGGAACAGCGAGTACTGCTGGAACACCATGCCGATGTCGCGCTTGTTGACCGGGGTGTCGGCGACGTCCTGGCCGTCGATGCGGATCGAGCCGGCGTCGATGGCCTCGAGGCCCGCCAGCGCGCGGAGCGCCGTCGTCTTGCCGCAACCGGACGGCCCGAGCAGTGACACGAACTCCCCCGGCTCGACACGGAGGGACAGTCCGGCGAGTGCTCGGTGTGCGCCGAAGTGCTTCTCGACGGCGTGGAGTTCGACGACGGCACCGGTGGTGGCGAGGGACGCCGGGGCTGCCGGAGCGGTGACGGTCATGCGGACTCCTCGAGGCGGGGACGACGGGTGGTGCGGGTGCGGCGGACGCGGCCCGGGCGACGGGTCCCGATGCGGCCGATGAGGACGAGCAGCACGAAGCCGAACGCGAGCGCGGCGACCGAGAAGATCGCGGCGACGTACGGGTCGGTCCCCTGCACGAGCACGAGCCCGGTCTGGAACGTGCTGCGGGAGAGGAACGCGGCGAGGGTGTACTCGCCGAGGACCACGGTGATCGTGAGGAAGCACGCGGCGGTGATGCCCCGGCGCAGGTTCGGCAGGAGCACGCGCCAGGTGACGGTCCACCACGAGGCACCGAGCGACCGGGCCGCCTCGGACAGGACGATCAGGTCCGTCGCGGTGATGGCAGCGGCGATCGGGCGGAACGCGAACGGCAGCGTGATGATCCCGATCGCGAACGCCAGCGTCCAGGAGCCGGATCCGAAGACCTGCGAGACGACCTGGTACCCGGGGATGAAACCGACGACGAGCACCACGACCGGCACGGTGATCGGCACGATGCAGACGAACTCCAGGACACTCCGGAGCCTGGGGTAGCGGAGCGCGGTGATGATCTGGGCGGGCAGCAGGACGAGCAGCACGATCCCGACGGTGATCACGGCGATGAGCAGCGACGCCCCGAGCCCGTCGAACACGGGCTGGTAGGTGAACGCGTTGGCCGGGTCACCGATCGCCGCCCAGTGCGCGAAGGTGAGCCCGCCGTCGGTGCCCTGCCGGAAGGTGAACTGCAGCAGGGCGACCAGCGGCACGGCGAACAGGAGCCCGATCACGGTGAGCACGATCGCTGCCGCACCACGGGACGGGGCCGTGCCGAAGCGGCGGACGCGGGACGGGCCTCCGAGCCGAACCGGCTGCGCCGGGCGGACCGGACGGACCGGGGCCGCCGCGCTCATCGCTGCCACCGTGCGGCACGGCGCTGCAGCAGCGAGTACGCGCCCATCACGACCGCCATCACGACGACCATGCCGAAGGCGAGCACCCCGGCGACGTTCTGCAGGCCGGCGAGCGTCTCGCTGGTGAGCTGCGTGCGGATCGTCAGCGGCACGATGCCGCCCTGGGAGATGAGGGCCGCGGCGGTGGCGAACGACGAGAAGCCGTTCGCGAAGAGCAGCAGGAGCGACCCCCAGAACGCCGGTGCCAGGACCGGCAACGCGATCCGGCGCCAGTACGTCAGGCGCGAGGCCCCGAGGGTCGCGGCGGCCTCGCCCCACTGGGCCTTGACGCCCTCGAGTGCGGGCATGAACGTGAGGACCATGAGCGGCACCTGGAAGTAGACGTAGGGGATCACGAGCCCGGGCACCGTGTACAAGAAGGCGCCGTCCGCGTTGAGGTCGACGTGGAAGACCGTGACCAACCACGTCGTGACGAGGCCCTGCACGCCGATCGTGGCGATGAACGCGAACGCGAGCATGACGCCGCCGAACTGGGCGAGGACGCTGGCCGCCGAATCGATCATCGACCGGACCAGTCCGTCCGGCCGCAGTGCCGAGAGCGCCCAGCAGACGACCGCGCCGAGCACGGCACCGATGACCGCGGAGGCGGCGGACAGGCCGAACGACCCGCCGAACGCCCGCAGCACGGACGGGTCGGCGAAGGCCGCGAGGTTCGCGAACGTGAACGCTCCGGAGCCGTCGAAGAAGCCGCTGCCGATCGCGATCACGGCGGGGACCGCGAGGAACAGCAGGACGTAGGCGGCGAAGGGGGTCAGCCCCAGCCAGGCGAGGCCGACGCGGCGCCGGACACGGGGTCCGGCACCGCGTCGGACGGCATCGGCGGACGCTCGTGCGGACGTCGGGCGCACGGGGCTCGTCGCGCTCGTCGCGCTCGTCGCCGGTGCGGCGTCGGTCGCGGCTGCGCCGCTCGCCGCGGGCGCGTCTGCCGATGCGGTGGTCATGCTGCTCAGGACCCCATCGTCGAGGACCACTTGGCCTTGAGCACCTTGGCGGCGTCGGCGACCTGCGCGTCGGTCAGCTCGACGTAGTCCTTCGGCGCGCCACCGGCGGCGTCGAGGGCGTCCTGATCGACCTTGCCCGACTTCGTCAGCGCGGCGAGGGTGGACGGGAAGGCGCCGGCCTGCAGGTACAGGTTCTGGACCTCGGGGCTGGCGATGTACTCCTCCCACAGGCGGGCGGCCGCGGGGTGCGGGGCGTCCTTGTTGATGGCCTGCGAGTAGTACGAGCCGAGCGCCTGCCCCTTCGGGACGACGGTCTTCCAGTCCTTGTTGCCACTCGCGCCCGCTGCCGGGCCCCAGGCCAGGTTGTTGTACGACCACTGGACGACGACCGGGGTCTCACCCGAGGCGACGGTGGCCTGCGTCGGCAGCACGTTCTGGAAGTTGCCGGCCTGCTTGAGCTTGCCGAAGAAGTCGACGCCCTTGGTGATGTCGTCGGCCGAGCCGCCGTTCTCCAGCGCCGCCAGGTACACCGCGGACGCGGCCTGGTTCGCCTGCGTCGGGTCGCCCCCGATCGAGACCTTGCCCTTGTACTCGGAGCCGAGCAGGTCCGTCATGTCCTTCGGGGCGTCGGAGATCTTCGACGAGTCGTACCCGATCGACATCAGGCCGGTGTAGTCGCGCGTCCAGGCGCCGTCCTCGTCCTTCAGGTTCGTGGGGATGTCGTCCCAGTTCGCGACCTTGTAGTCGGCGAACAGGTCGAGGTTCTCCTGCAGCACGGCGTTGCCGAGGTCGAGCACGTCGGGGGCGGTGGACTGGCCCTTCTGCGACTTGACCGCGGCGACCTCGTCGGCGCTCGAGCCGTTCGGGTTCGCGGAGTTGATCTTGATGCCGTACTTCTTGGTGAAGCCGTCGATGATCTTGCCGTAGTTGGCCCACGTCGGCGGGAGCGTGATGACGTTGAGCTGCCCCTCGGCCTTGGCGGCCTTGACCAGGGCGTCCATGCCGCCGGCGGACTCGGCGCTGGTGGTGGTCTTCCAGTCGGCGTCGCCCTTGCTCGTGCTGGCGGAGCTCGTCGAGGAGCATCCGGCGAGGGTGACGACTGCGGCGGCGGCCAGGGCGATGCCGGCCAGGGTGCGCTTGTGCTGCACGGGTGGGCCTTTCGGGTGGGGGAAGGTGCTGCGGGGACCGGGTGTCCGGGTTCTGCTCGATCGTGGACGCGGCCGGTTTCCGGCCCGTGCTCCGGTGGTGAACGACGGCGGAACAGCGGGTGCGGCTGTACGCTTTGCTCGTTCTGGGCGCAGGGTCGCGCCCACACCAGGCCTGGAGGCACGGATGCGGTTCACGACGACGGTCCTGCAAGCGCGGAAGACGGCGACCGGACTCCCCGTCCCGGAGTCCGTCATCGAGGCGCTCGGATCCGGCAAGCGCCCCGCGGTGGTCGTCACGATCGACCGGGGCTACACCTACCGCTCCACCGTCGGGGTCATGGACGGGCAGTTCCTGGTGCCGCTGTCGGCCTCGCACCGTGCGGCCGCCGGGATCGCCGCCGGGGACACCGTCGAGGTCTCGCTCGAGGTCGACACCCTGCCCCGGACCGTCGACCTGCCGGAGGACCTGGCCGCCGCGCTGCAGGAGGCCGGCGTTCGTGCGGCGTTCGACACCCTGTCGAACTCGCGGCAGCGGGCGCTCGCCGACCCGGTCGCGCAGGCGAAGGCCCCGGAGACCCGGGCCCGGCGGATCGAGAAGGCCGTGGAGTCGCTGCGGGGGTAGGGGTCTGTCTCTTATACACATC
>NZ_QKTC01000013.1:0-139269 GCF_003234435.1 Curtobacterium sp. MCLR17_044
ACCCGACCCGCCCGACCCGAGGAGCAGCCGATGCCGAACGTCGCCACCCGCCGTCACGTCCGCTGCGTCGGCGACCTGCCCCGGCTGCTCCTCGCGGTCTCGGCACGGACGGTCCTCTGGTCGGTGCTGCTGCTCGCACTGTGGGCGTCGCTCCCCGCGGCGTTCGGGTGGCACGTCACGACGGTCGTCTCCGACTCGATGGCCCCCGGGATCCGCACCGGGGACGTCGTCGCCGCGATGCCCGTCGGACGCGATGACCTCGAGGCCGGACGGGTGCTGCTCGTCGAGGACCCCGACCACCGGGATCGACTCCGTCTGCACCGACTCGAGCGCATCGAACCGGACGGGGGCCTGCGTCTGCGCGGGGACGCGAACCCGACGGCCGACCGCACGGCCGTCGAACCCGCGGCGGTCCTCGGAGTCGGGGTGCTGCGGTTCCCGTGGATCGGGCTGCCGGGCGTCTGGATCCGCGGGGGCGACTGGACGTCCCTGCTGCTGGCCGGCGTCGTCACCGCCGTGCTCGTCGTCGCCGGGCGTGCTGATCGGGACATCGTCGCCGGTCGCCCCTGCCGCACCTGCGGCACGCCGCGCCGTGATCTCCACTCGCCCGTGGTCGCGGAGCCCCGGACGGCGGCCGTCACCGCCCCGACGTCGACCACCGTTCCGGTCGCGGTGTTCACGGCGGCGGCCATCACCCTCACCCTGCTCGCCGGAGCAGGAGCCGGAGCTGGCGCGGGCGCCGGGTTCAGCGGCTCGACCGGGACCGCCTCGGCGCTCTACACCGGCGGCTTCGGGTGCTTCCACCAGCCGGCACCCGGCACGTCACTGGCGTGGGACTTCGCCGAGAAGAACGGTCCGCAGGTCGTCGACTCGAGCGGGTCCGGGGCCGACGGGGCCTTCACGCCCGCCGCTGCCGCCCGGGTCGACGCGGACTGCGCGACGAACCCCTACGCGACGTTCTGGACCGAGGACGGCGCCGAAGGGTGGGCGGTCACGGACACCGCGGTCGACGCGCCGAACACCTTCACGATCGAGACCTGGTTCCGGACCGACGACACCGACGGTGGCCGGGTGTTCGGCTTCGGCTCGGACCGATCGGCGGCGTCGACCTACCGCGACCGGCACCTGTACATCGGCGCCGACGGAGTCCTGCGCTTCGGGGTCGAGGGCTCCGGATCGCAGTTCAAGTTCACCATCGGGTCCACCGCGCCCGTGAACGACGGCGCCTGGCACCACGTGGTGGCCACCTTCGAGGCACGGTCGATGACGCTCTGGGTCGACGGTTCGCTACAGGGCAGCCGATCCGATGCCGTCACGCTGCGGCAGTACCCCGGCCACTGGCGGGCCGGACGGCAGACGCTGTCCGGTTGGCCCGGTGCAGCGGGCTACGCCTTCACCGGTGACGTGGACACCGTCCGGGTGCACGACACCGTCCTCGACGCAACCGAGGTCGCGCAGGCGTTCCAGGCCGGGCGCTGACACCAGACCGTGCCAGGTCGCAGCCCAGCGAAGCCCAGCCCGGCGTGTCGTCAGTGCGTCGCCTGCTCCACCCGGATGCGCGCGAGGATCTCGCTGCGCAGCTGGTCGGGAGCGGTCTCCTTGCAGGCGCGACGGACGGTCTCCATGAGCACGACGCCGACGCGGTGCTCGGTCTGGCAGTCCTCGCACCCGTCCATGTGCTCGCGGATGTCCGCGGCGTCCTCGTGACGGAGCTCGTCGTGCAGGAACTCCTCGAGCTCGGCCTTCGCCTTCGAGCAGTCGCAGCCGCTCATCGTGCGTCCTTCCGTCCGGTGCGACCCGTGGCCGCGGTTGCCTTCGTCGTCTGTGCCGCGCCTCGTCCCCGTCCACGCATCGTCGCCGTCGACGCTGCGTCCGGGACGATGCCGGTCTCACGGGCGTGGTCCGCCAGGAGCCCACGGAGGAGCCGGCGGCCACGGTGGAGGCGGCTCATGACCGTCCCCACGGGGGTCTTCATGATGTCGGCGATCTCCTGGTACGAGAAGCCTTCGACATCGGCGAAGTACACGGCCATCCGGAAGTCCTCCGGGATGGCCTGCAGGGCGTCCTTCACGGCGGAGGACGGCAGGTGGTCGATCGCGTCGGCCTCGGCGGACCGGGCGGAGATCGACTGGGTGACGCTCTCCGCGCCGCCGAGCTGCCAGTCCTCGAGCTCGTCGATCGTGCCCTGGTACGGGTTCCGCTGGTTCTTGCGGTACGTGTTGATGAACGTGTTCGTGAGGATCCGGTACAGCCAGGCCTTCAGGTTGGTGCCCTGCTTGAACTGGCGGAACGCGGCGAAGGCCTTGACGAAGGTCTCCTGCACCAGGTCCGACGCGTCGGCCGGGTTGCGGGTCATCCGCATGGCCGCACCGTAGAGCTGGTCCATGAAGGGCAGGGCCTGGTCCTCGAACAGGGACCGCAGCTCCGCCTCGGAGACGGTCTTCGCGTCCACCGGCTCGTCTGCGGCGTCGTCGAGGGCTTCGTGCTCCTCTTCGACGGCGTCGAGCTGCACCTCGGTCTCGTCGACCAGGTGGTGCGGAGCTGCCTGCGGTTCGTCGGTCGTCATCGCCGCCAAGTCTAGGCCGAGCGTGCCGAGCGTCGTCGGCACCGCGGTCAGCACGGTCGCCGTGCCGGTCCGCTCTCGTGCGAGTGTTGCTGTCGCCACTGATCCTCCCGGTGCGTTCAGTACCCTGGTGAACCGATGGCAGACACGACGCATTCCCACAGCAGGGCCCAGCCCGCCGACCCCTGGATCGCCCCGGTCGCAGGGGGTCCGCTGCGCGGTGACGTCGCGCTGCCCGGGTCGAAGTCGCTGACGAACCGGGAGCTCGTGCTCGCGGCCCTCGCGGACGGCCCCTCGACGATCCGGCTCCCGCTGCACTCCCGTGACTCGGCGCTGATGATCGCGGGCCTCCGTGCGCTCGGCGTCGGCATCGAGGAGCTCGAGCCGGCGGCCGGCACCGCCCCGAACCCCTACGGCCCGGACCTCCGGATCACGCCCGCCCCGATGCACGGCGACGTCCGCCTGGACTGCGGGCTGGCCGGCACCGTGATGCGCTTCCTGCCGCCGCTCGCCGCCCTGGCCGTCGGGCCCGTCACGGTCGACGGCGACCCCTACGCCCGCAAGCGGCCGATGCACGCCATCGTGCAGGGACTGGTGGACCTCGGTGTGGACGTCACGGACGACGGCGGCGGCTCGATGCCGTTCTCGTTCACCGGTACCGGCTCGGTCCGCGGTGGCGCCCTGACGATCGACGCGTCGGCGTCCTCGCAGTTCGTCTCCGGCCTGCTGCTGTCGGCCCCCCGCTTCGACGAGGGCCTGCACCTCACCCACGTCGGCGAGCGCCTGCCGAGCATGCCGCACATCGAGATGACCGTCGCGGCGCTCCGTGCCCGCGGCGTCCGCGTCGACGAGCCGTCGGTCGGCGAGTGGGTCGTGCACCCGGGCCCGATCGGCGCGCGTGACGTCACGATCGAGCCCGACCTGTCCAATGCGGCGCCGTTCGCGGTCGCCGCGCTCGTCGCCGGCGGCACGGTCCGCATCCGCACCTGGCCGACCGAGACGACGCAGGTCGGCGCCGACCTCGAGACGCTCCTGCCCCTGTGGGGGGCGAGCGTGGCCCGTGACGGTGACGACCTGGTCGTCGACGGCGGCGTCGGGATCCGGGGTGGGGCCTCCTTGCCGGGTCTCGAAATCGACCTGAGCCGCGGCGGCGAACTCGCCCCGGCGCTCGTCGCGCTGGCCGCGCTGGCGGAGGGCCCGAGCGAGATCACCGGCATCGGTCACCTGCGGGGGCACGAGACGGACCGCCTGGCAGCGCTGGCAGCGGACCTCAACCGGTCTGGAGGCGCGGTGCACGAACTCGACGACGGCCTGCGGATCGAGCCGGCGCCGCTCCACGGCAGCGCCTGGGGCGCGTACGACGACCACCGGATGGCGACCGCGGGGGCGATCGTGGGCCTCGTCGTCGACGGCGTCGCCGTCGACGACATCGGGTCGACCGCGAAGACGCTGCCGCAGTTCCCGGAGCTGTGGGCCGCGCTCGTGGCGTCCTCGGTGACCGCTGCACCGGTGAGTGGGGACTGACGCATGAGCTGGTGGGACGACGTCGACGGTGACGACTCCGACGCGGACGAGCCGTACGGGCAGTACGACGAGTCGAGCGTGCGGGTGCGCCCCAACCCGAAGGGCAACCGACCGCGCACGAAGACCCGTCCGACGTACGACGACGCCCCGGTCGGCTGGGTGACGAACGTCGACCGCGGGCGGTTCGGCGTGCTGATCGACGACCACGTCATCACCGCGACGAAGGCCCGCGAGCTCGGCAAGAAGTCCGTCGTCACGGGCGACCACGTGTCGCTCGTCGGGGACGTCTCGGGCAACCCCGGGTCGCTCGCGCGCATCGTGAAGGTCGCCGAGCGCACCACCCTGCTGCGACGGAGTGCCGACGACTCCGACGAGGTCGAGCGCGTCATCGTGGCGAACGCCGACCAGATGCTCATCGTGGTGGCCGCCGCCGACCCCGAGCCGCGCACCCGCCTGATCGACCGGTACCTGGTGGCCGCGTTCGACGCCGGCCTCGACCCGATCCTCTGCATCACGAAGACCGACCTCGCCGACCCGGCTGCGTTCCTGGCGCACTTCGCGTGCCTGGATCTGCGGATCGTGACGAGCCGATCGGACGACGTCCCGTTCGAGGCGCTGCACGAGCTCCTGGACGACAAGGTGACCGTGACCGTCGGGCACTCCGGCGTCGGCAAGTCGACGCTGGTGAACGCCCTGACCGGGTCGACGCGGGCGATCGGGGTCGTGAACTCGGTGACCGGTCGGGGGCGGCACACGTCGTCGTCGTCGATCGCGCTGCAGGTCCGTGACGGCGGGTGGATCATCGACACGCCGGGTGTGCGGTCGTTCGGCCTGGGGCACGTCGACCCCGCGAACGTCTTCCGGGCGTTCGCGTCGCACGCCGTGCCGGTGCGGCCCGCGCGGGACGGCATCCCGTTGGCGCAGGCGCACGACTGGGAGATCGTCGACCGGGTGCAGGACGGGGAGCTCGGGCCGACCGGCGTCGAGCGGCTCGACTCGTTCCGGGCGCTGCTGACCGGCATGGGCGCGTCCGACCCCGGTTCCGAGTAGCGCGCCGGGCGGCGGTGCCGGCCGGGCGGCGGCTCGTCGGCGGCTGGTCGGTCGGCGGCTGGTCACGACACCCCGCGGTGTGTGCCTCGAGTGGTCACGAACTGTCGGCTGGAGGTGCGGCACCCGACCGTTCGTGACCACTCGAGCGCTGGCGCGCGGTGAGTCGTGACCACTCCGGTTCCCGCGCCCCTCGCACGGTGCAGACCTCGCACCGTGCGAGGGGCGCTTGAACGGTGCGAGGTCGTGCACTCCGTGCGGGCTCGCGGCCCTCGCACGGAGTGGGCAACCTCGCACCGGACAGTGCCTCGGCACCGGGCCGGCGTCGACAAGCACGCATCGGGGTTGTACAGTTGCGGTCGTGTCTGAAGTTGCAAAGTACAACTTTGCGCCGACCCCCGCTGTCGACGCCCCGTCCCCGAGCACGACGACGACGTCGCACGCGCACCACTCCCCCACCCACAAGTCCCCACGAGCCCCGAAGCCGCAGCGGTCCGACAGCGTCCTGCGCCCCGCCGGCCTCGGTCGCGTGCTGCTGACGTTCGCCTCGCACATCCTCGTGCCGCTGTTCCTGGCCGCCGGCATGGGCCTGGCCTACCTCGGTGCCTTCCACGCCCCGGCCCCGCAGGAACTGCCCGTCGGCATCGTCGGCCAGGGCGCGGCCACCCAGGTGTTCGCCCAGACCGTGACCGACCAGTCCGACGGTGCCCTCGTGGCCCATGTCGTCGCATCGACGAAGGCGGCCGAGCAGCAGGTGCGCGACCGCGACCTCGCCGCCGTGTACGCGCCGACGGCGACGGGTGCCACGCTCTACGTCTCGACCGCCGCGTCGGAGACCACCGCGAGCGCCGCGCAGAAGGTGTTCCTGCCGATCGCCTACGACCAGCACGTGCCGTTCCGGGTCGTCGACGTCGTGCCCACGGGCGACCAGGACACCACCGGCCAGGGGCTGTTCTTCCTGCTCGTGGCCCTGAGCGTCGGCGGGTACGCGTCCGCGATCGCCGTGGCCTCGGTCGCGACGAAGCTCCGTGCCGTGTGGACCGCGGTCATCGGGCTCGCCACCGCCGGGGTCGTCGCCGGCATCGGCGTGATCGTCGCCGGACCGATCTACGGCGTCATCACCACCCACCACTGGCAGGTGTTCCTGTTCGCCTGGCTCTACGACGCGATCATCGTCGCACTCGGCGTCGGGCTGCACCCCGTGCTCGGACGGTGGACCACCCCGATCCTCACGATGCTGTTCGTGATGCTGAACTTCACGTCGTCCGGCGGGATCTTCCAGCCGGCGTTCCAGCCCGGGTTCTTCGCCGCCCTGCACACCTTCTGGAGCGGTGCCGCGTGGCTGCAGGCCGCACAGGACCTGCAGTACTTCCCGGACGCGTCGCTCGGCCGGTCGTCGCTCGTGCTCGCCCTCTGGCTGGCCGCCGCGCTCCTGCTCTGCGTCGTGGTGCACGGGCTCGTCGCCCGCCGGACCCGCATCGCCCGCGAGCGCGAGGTCACCCGGCTCGAGGAAGAAGAGGTCGTCGCCGCGTAGCGACGGTAGGTTGGGCGACGTGGACCTCAGCGCCGACCTGGACTTCGCCCGCTCCCTCGCCGACACCGCCGACGCGATCAGCCTCGAGCGCTTCCGTGCCGCCGACCTGCACGTGACGAAGAAGGCCGACAGCACGCACGTCACCGACGCCGACCAGGCCGTCGAACGGGCCCTGCGCGAGCGGCTCGCCGCCGAGCGACCGGACGACGCGTTCCTCGGCGAGGAGACGACGGCGGACACCGGGGCCGAGGCCGTCAGCGAAGGACACCGCCAGTGGGTGGTCGACCCGATCGACGGCACCGCCAACTACCTGCGCGGCGTGCCGGTGTGGGCGACCCTCATCGCGCTCGCGGTCGACGGCCGTCCGGTGCTCGGCGTCGTCAGTGCTCCCGCCCTCGGCAAGCGCTGGTGGGCGGCCGAGGGTTCCGGCGCGTTCTCGCTGGACGGACCGCTCCGGGTCTCCGGGGTGTCCGAGCTCGCCGACGTGAGCCTGAGCTACAACAGCATCCAGCAGTGGGACGACGACGACCGCCTCGAGCCGCTCGTCGACCTGTCGCGCCGGGTCTGGCGGACCCGGGCCTACGGCGACATGTGGTCGTACATGATGGTGGCCGAGGGCGTCCTCGACGTCGCCGGCGAACCGGACCTGAAGCCGTGGGACATCGCAGCCCTCGTCCCCATCGTCGAAGAGGCCGGCGGCCGCTTCACCTCGCTCGACGGCGATCCCGGGCCGTGGCACGGCAGCGCGCTCGCCTCGAACGGCCTGGTGCACGACGCCGTCGTCGAGGTCATCCGCCGCGACTCCTAGGCACGGTCGGCGGGCAGGTCAGCCCCGCTCGGCGGATCCGGACGCCCCGGTGCGCTCGGCGGACCCCGCAGCCGTGCCAGGGTGCTCGGCGTCACCGCCCGACCGCCGCGCCGCCCGCCGACGCGCCACCAGGTCCGCACCGGCCAGCACGAGCGCCAGCGCCATCAGCGACACCGTGAACGTCGTGCCGCTGCGGAACGCGTCGTGGTACGCGTCAAGACGAGCGCCGGAGCCACCGGAACCCGAGCCCGCCGCCTCGCTCCGCACGATCCCGTAGAAGATGCTCGTCGCGACCGCGGTGCCGATCGCGGTACCGACACGCTGCCCGAGCTGCTGCATCGACCCCGCCACGCCGGACTGCTCGACGGGGATCTCGGCCAGGGTCAGGGTCTGGTTCGGCGACACCACGAACCCGCCACCGAGTCCGCCCACCAGGAACGCGCCCGCCATCGCCCACGGGGTGACCTCCGGCGGGGTGGCGACGGCGGCGACCATGAGCAGCAGGAAGCCGACGACGACCATCCCGAGCCCGGCGACGACCAACGCCCGCCCGACCCGGTCGACGATCCGTCCGCCGATGTACGAGCCGACGGCACTCGTCGCGGCGAAGGGGATGCTCACCATGCCGGCGAACAGGGGCGAGAGCCCGAGGCCCTCCTGCAGGTACAGCGTGACCATGAGGAACGACGCCGGCAGCGCCGCGAAGTAGACCGCCACGATCGACAGCCCGTTGCGGTACGACGACAGCCGGAAGAGCTCGAAGTGCACCACGGGCGACTTGCCCTGCCGCTTGAACCGCTGCTCCCAGAGCACGAACAGCACGAGGAACACCGCGAAGCCGACCAGCCAGAACCAGCGGGTCGCGGAACCACCACCGCCGCTGGTCAGCACGAACGGCAGCATCAGGGTGATGATCGCCGCGCCGAGCAGCAGGATGCCGACGACGTCCAGTTCACGGTCCTGCGCCTTCCCCTGGGCACCCTTCGGCAGCAGGCGGACGGCGAAGAGCAGTGCGGCGATCCCGAGGGGCACGTTCATCCAGAACAGCAGCCGCCAGCCGGACTCCTCGCCGCCGATCGCGATGAGGCCACCGCCGATGGTCGGCCCGAGGGCCGTGGAGATGCCGATCATCGCCCCGAACAGCCCGAACGCGCGGCCTCGCTCCGGTCCGCGGAACAGCTGCTGCACCAGTCCGATGACCTGGGGCATCTGGATCCCGGCGGCGAATCCCTGCAGGATCCGGGTGACGATCAGGACCTCGATGTTCGGTGCGACGGCGCACAGCAGGCTCGATCCGGTGAACGCACTGAGCCCCACGATGAACATGACGCGCCGGCTCTTCAGGTCCCCGAGCCGACCCGCGGGCACCAGGGCGAGGCCGAACGCCAGCGCGTACCCCGCCACGATGAGCTGGAGCGACGAGCTGGTGGCCCCGAGGGACTGCTCGATCGAGGGCAGCCCGACGTTCACCTTGGACAGGTCGAGGATCGTCAGGGCCGCCACCGCGACGCACACGGCGAAGGCGCGCCACCGGGTGCGGTCATCGAGGCGGGCGTCGGTCGGTTCAGCGTTGGACATCCCGTCCTGGCTACACCTGCGACGACGAACGAGGTCCGGACAGAGCTGTACCCCGGTTCCGTCAGGCGGACCCGGATCGGGGTGCAGAGGGCTGGTGCCACACCCCCCCGTGGCCCCCCGTACTGGGGGCACCGTTCTGGACATCTGCGAGCCGGAGTCCGCTCGGCGGGCCGGTACCTGAGTTATCGTGCTCCAGACGGCAGGTCACGTGACGCTCTCGGATTCCCTAGATCCGGACGGCGGAACAGACCGGTCGTGTTCGTCCGAAGACCCTAACCCGAGGGGTGATACAGACGATGACATCATCGTTCCCGAGCGGAACCGAGTGCACCCACACTCGTCGACCGCATCCAATCCACGACAGTTCCGGCGCGCGCTCAGTCGCCGCCGCTCGTCCGCACTCCGCCACGGTCACCCGCCGTGCAGCAGTCCGGTCCGCCTCCGTGCGCCCCGTCGCAGCGACCCCCGTGTTCGCCGACGCCCTCCTCGCAGCATCCGCCTCCGGACCCGGAGGCCGGTGAGTCATGGCACTCACCGGTCGACGTCTCGAGGTCGACCGGATCGCGACCCTCGCAGTGCTCCCACGGGAGTCCGCGATGGTCGTGGTCGGCGACCCTGGTTCCGGACGCAGCAGCGTCCTCGACGCGGTCTCGAACCGCGTTTCCCTCCCCGTCGTCCGGGTCGGTGTCAACGGGAGTGAATCCCGCTGGCCACTGGCCGGGGTGACCTCCCTGTTCACCGCGCTCGACGACCCTCGAGCGACCGCACACATCGCCCACCTGCTGCAGGCCGGCGGGACCGCGGCCGCCGTGACGGCCGGGCTGGCGGCGGCGCACGACTTCCTCGACGCCGTGCACGCCCTGACCCTCCCGCCGACGCTCGTCCTCATCGACGACCTCGACCGGATGGACTCGGAGAGCCAGGAACTCATCGCGTTCCTCGCCGGACGACTCGCGGGCACCGCCCTGCGTGTCGTGGCGACGGTCCGCTCGGTGCCGTCGGACGGGCCGCTCGCGGCCCTGCCGACCCTGCGCATCGAACCGCTGCCCTCGGACGAGGCACTGATCCTCGCCCGGGCCATGGCACCCGCCGAGGCGAACGACGGCGTCCTCGCCGTCCTCGCCGAGGAGACCGGTGGCAACCCCGGCGCGCTCCGCGAACAGCTCGCGGTGCTCACCCGGGAGCAGCTCACCGGCGCGGAGCCGATCGTGCTCCCGCTCCGACCCACTCCGACGACCGAGGCCATCGCGGCACTCGCACTCGGGCCCGCCGCGGGACGCGATCTGGACGTCCTCGCGAAGCTCGCCCTGGTGCCCGTCGCGAAGACCACGGCGTGGGACCGCGATGAGCTGGACGACCTGGTCGGGGCCGGTCTCGCGACCGTCCGCGGCCAGAGCGTCACCGTCCGGCACCCGCTGGTCCGTTCCGCGCTCTACTGGCGGATGCCCGCCCGTGACCGTCGTGCGGCACACGCCGAGCTGGCCACGGCGAGCGCGGAGAGCGACCCGCGGTCGGCCGCGTGGCACCGGAGCTTCGTCGACGACGTCCCCGACGTGGTCGCACTGCTCCAGGCTGCACGGTCGTACGTCGTGGACGGCAACGTGCACGCCGCGATCGCGCTGACCGAGCGTGCCCTGCACATCGGTGGCGGGACCGAGGACGAGCACGTCGCGCTCCTCGGGGTCGCGGAGGCCATGCTCGGCAAGCGCCTCCTCGGCTTCGCTGCGCGGTACCTCGCGGCGCTCCGTCCGTTCCGGACGACGCCGAACGAGGTCCGCCGGCTCCGCCTGCAGTACTCGGCCGAGTACCTCAGCGGTGACGCCGTGCACGCGGACGAGCTGCTCGTCCCCGTCGACGCGACCGACCCGGCCGAGGTGGACGCCGTCGCCGGGCTGATGGCCATGGTGGCCTGCTTCCGTGCCGAGGCGTGGGAGCTCGACCAGGCGAAGGACCTGCTGCACCGGATCGAACCGCTCGAGGGGTCGGCGTCCGCGCACACCCTCGAGATCACGACGACCGCGCGGGAGCTCATCGCCGCCGTGGACGGCGTGCTGCCGCCCGACACCGAACTGCACGACGGGCTCGCGACGTCGGAGCTCGTGGCGATGTCCGACCCGGCCCTGCTGCTCCTCGCCCACGCGCTCAGCATCAGCGAACGCTACCGGAGCGCGCGACGGGTGTTCGCACTCGTGCTCGCCCGGGGGCCGGAGACCGCGGCGGTGTGGACCGAGGCGGCCCGCTACCTGACGTCCGAGAACGAGGTGCGCTCCGGCAACTTCCGGCAGGCGCTCCGCGCGATCGACGTGTGGGAGTCCGGTTCGTCCGTCGCCGAGCGGTTGCGTGAGCCCTCCCGGGCGATCGCCGTCGCGTGGCGGCACTTCGCCGAGGGCCGTTCCGCCGAGGCGCTCGACGTCGTGGACCGATGCCTCGAGCACCGTTCGACGAGTCGGCTCTGGGGTGCGACGGCGAAGCTGCACGCGCTCCGCGGCAAGGTCCTGCTGCTCGACGGTCGACTCGACGAGGCAGCCACCGCGCTCGAGGCCGCCGACGCCATCGGTCGGTCGCTCCGGAACCCCGCGGTGCTCCGGCACCTCGGCGACCTGGTCGAGGCGTACGTGCGCCTCGGAAGGATCGACGACGCGCGGACGATCACGGCTCGCCTGGCGGCGGACCACCACGCCCGTCCGGGGCGCTGGGGTGCCCTGGTGCTGGCGCGGAGCCTCGCGCTCGTCGCCGACGACACCACCCGCGAGCCGGCCCGGCGCCGTGCGCTGGAACTGTTCCAGCCGCACGACTCGCAGTACGAGCGGGCTCGCACGTTCGCGGCGCTGGCCGCCGTCGGCAACCCGGCGGAACGGCCGCGTCTCGGAGCGGCGGCCGCAGCGGCGTACGAGGCGGCCGGCCTGCGTCGACCGCTCGTGACCCCGGCTCCGGCTGCGGCGATGCCGCAGTTCGGCACGGGCTCGTCGTCGATCCGGTCCGCACCGGTGCTCTCGCCGGCGTTCCCCGCGACGCCGCGCAGCGCCCCCGACGCGTCGGCGGTGCTCACGTCACTGACCGCCGAGGAGCGCGCGGTGGTGCAGAAGGTCACCGAGGGCTACCGCAACCGCGAGATCGCCTCGTCGCTGTTCATGTCGCAGCGCACGGTGGAACTGCGGCTCACGCAGATCTACCGCAAGGTCGGCGCGCGATCGCGATCGCACCTGGTCGCGCTCCTCACGTAGGAGACGCACCACAGGACGGACGGGAGGCCCGGTACCAGCTGGTACCGGGCCTCCCGTCCGTCGTCCCTCCACGTCTTCACGCAACCGACCTCGCAGGCTCGGTCGGCGCTGGCGCCGCGCGCCGCTGGCGCGTCGCTCCACGCGAAGCGCGCGCGCTTGCGGGAGTCCGCACGCGACCGCAGCGCGGTGCGCCCCCGCACGCGGGGAACCGCAAGAGCGTCCGACGGGTGTTGCCGTGTGGTCGGCGGCGGGTGAGGCTTCTCCTGCACCGACCGCCGTGCCCCTCCCCCGGGGGCCAGCCCGCGGTACCCCGTCCGGTACCCGAACCCCTCGGCCCAACGACACCGACGTCCGTCCTCGCCTGATCCGAGGACGGGCGTCGGTTCCCGGGCCGGGAGGCCCCGGACGCGCGGCAGACCCGACGGCGGTCGGTGCCGCACCAGTCCCACCTCCCCGTTCCACCCACCCTCGTTCCCCCGAAGGGACAGCCGATGTGCGGCATCATCGCGGCCCGCGTGTCTGACGACGCGACCCCCTACCTGCTCGACGGACTCGAACGACTCGAGTACCGCGGGTACGACTCCGCCGGCATCGCCGTCCGGACGGCCGTCGGCCGCACCGAGACGATCCGCTCGGTCTCCCGCGTCGGCGACCTGCGCACCCTCGTCGCTGCACGCTCCGGTGACGCGCTCACCGGCGTCGGCATCGGCCACACCCGCTGGGCCACGCACGGTGCCGTGCGCGAGGCGAACGCGCACCCACACGCCGACTGCACCGGCCGGATCTCGATCGTGCACAACGGCATCGTCGAGAACGCGGACCGGCTGCGCCAGACGCTCGAGGCGCAGGGGCACCGCTTCCGGTCCGACGTCGACTCCGAGGTCATCGCGCACCTGGTCGAGCGGGCGCTGGCGGTCGACCCGGACCTGATGCTCGCGGTGCAGATCGCGACGGCGCAGCTCGAGGGCTCGTGGGCGATCGTGGTCCTGGACGCCCGGGACGGCCGCATGGTCGTGGCGGCGGACCGTTCGCCGCTCGTCGTCGCCCGCTCCGGCCGCGGCGACTTCGTGGCGAGCGACATCGGCGCGATCGCCGAGTGGTGCGAGACGTTCGTGGCGCTGCGCGACGGCGACGTCGTCGAGCTCGGTGAGGCCTGGACCTGGTCGTCCGACGGCATCACGGTGCCCGTGCCGTTCCCCACGCCGTCCCCGTTCGCCGCCGCAGCACTCGACCTCGGCGACCACACCGACCACATGGCGAAGGAGATCGACGAGCAGGCCGACGTCGTCGCGACGATCCTGGACCGGGTGACCCGCCGCACCGCCGACGGCAGCATGTGGGTGGGCCTCGGCCTGGCCGGCTTCCACCGGCTGGCGATCGTCGCCTGCGGTACGTCGCTCAACGCCGGCCAGGTGATCGCGACCGCACTGCGCGGGATCGGTGGTGTGCCGACCGACATCGTCGTCGCGAGCGAGGCCGACCAGGCCGTGCTCGGTCCGGGAACCCTGGTCGTCGCGATCAGCCAGTCCGGTGAGACGGCCGACGTGCTCCGTGCCCTGGACCGGTTCGAGGACCGCCACCCGGTGCTCGCGCTGACGAACAACATGCACTCCTCGCTCGCTCGGCGGGCCGACGCCGTGCTGGACTGCCACGCCGGCCCGGAGATCGGGGTCGCGGCCACGAAGACGTTCACGGCGCAGGTCGTGGTGGGCGTCGCGGCGATGATCTCGGCGATGGTGGCGTCCGGCCGCATCGAACCGTCGCGCGCCCAGGTGCTCGTCGACGAGCTGCTCGACCTGCCGGCCCGGATCGAGCACGCCGCGCGGGTGTCCGCCGAGCGGATGCCGCTGCTGGTGTCGAGCGTCAAGGAGGCGACCGGGTTCCTGTTCCTCGGCCGCGGTGCCGGACTGCCGTACGCCGCCGAGGGCGCCCTGAAGCTCAAGGAGCTCAGCTACCGCTGGGCCGAGGCCTACCCCGCCGGCGAACTCAAGCACGGGCCGCTCGCGCTGGTGGACGACGGCACCCCGGTGGTCGTCATCGATCACGGTGAGCCGAAGATCCAGTCGGCGATCGCCGAGGTCCGGGCACGCGGTGGCTTCGTCATCACGATCGGCGGCGAGTCGGCGGACATCCCCGCGCTCGGCCGCCGTGGCACCGGCGACCTGGCCTGGGGTGCGATGACCGCGCCGTGGGGTCCGCTCGAGGCCGTCGTGCCACTGCAGATGCTCGCGCGGGAACTGGCCCTGCAGCTCGGGTGCGACGTCGACAAACCCCGGAACCTCGCGAAGTCGGTGACGGTCGAATAGCCGGGCGCCGACGCGTGAACCGCCTGACGGTCTTCCTCGCCGTCCTCACCGCCCTGGCGATCGCCGGCACCGTGGTCCTGGTCACGGTGGTGCTGACGACGCCCGGGCTCTCCTGACGCCGGTCCCGCAGGGTCTTCCTGGGCGGGGCTGCGATGCTGGTCACTTGACCACCGCAGCCCCGCCCCTCGTCTTCGTCGCGCTCCTCGTCGGCGCCGTCCTGCCGTTCGTGCCGTTCGTCGGCCGCGTGGCCCGCATCGCCGCGACCATCGCGCACGAGGTCGGGCACGCGATCGTCGTCGTGCCGTTCGGCGGGCGGATCCAGCGGATCGAGCTGCACCCGGACGGGTCCGGCGAGGCCTGGGTCCAGCTCGGCCGGGTGCCCGGCGGCATCCGGTGGCTCGTCCGGATCCTGAACCTGTACGCCGGGTACAGCGCACCCCTGTGGGCGGGGGTGCTCCTGGTCACCGGGGTGCTGCACGGCTCCCGCTGGCTGCCCGTGGTGGTGCTCGCGGTCATCGGGCTCGTGGCGCTGGCGTTCGTCCGGAACTGGTTCGGCCTGCTCGTCGTGCTCGGCTTCGACGCGCTCGCCCTGTGGGTGGCCGTCCGCCCGTCCGAGGCCACCGTCCTGGTGGTCGCCGCCGTCGGGGCGTTCTTCGTCGTCGACGGCCTGCGCTCGGTGGTGCAGGTCGGCCGCTGGCTGGTCACCGGCGCCCGGGTGCAGACCGACTTCCACATCGCCGCGGCCGAGATGCGGGTGCCGGCGTCCCTGTGGTTCGTGCTGTTCGTCGCCGTGAACGCCGTCGCGGTGTGGCTGGCGCGCGAGCCGCTGCTCCAGGTCTGGGACACCGTCGTCGCCGGGGTCCGCGCGCTCGTCTGAGGCTGTGCGCGCGTAACCGGGGGCCGCAATCGCCTCTCCGCACCGAGGGGCTGCGAGGCTACCGCCAGACGACCCCCGGAGGTGTCCCATGGCGACCGACGACCACGGCTTCGCGACCGAGCAGGTACACGGCGGCTTCGTGCCCGACACCGGGCACGGCGCCCGGGTCCCCGCGATCCACATGTCCTCCGGGTTCCTGTTCGACGACTTCGACCAGGCCCGCGACCGCTTCGCCGACACCGATGACGGCTACACCTACACGCGCCTCGGCAACCCCACGAACGCCGACGTCGAGCGTCGCGTGGCGCTGCTCGAACGCGGTGTCCAGGCGATCCTGGTCGGCAGCGGTCAGGCTGCGGCGACCGTGGCGTTCCTCGGCCTGCTGCAGGCCGGCGACCACGTCGTCAGCGCCCGGAGCATCTACGAGGGCACGCGCGGGCTGCTGCTGCAGAACCTCGGCCGGCTCGGCATCGAGGTCGACTTCGTCACCGATGCCCGCGACCTCGACGCCTGGGCCGCCGCGGTCCGACCGAACACGAAGGCGTTCTTCGCCGAGACGATCCCGAACCCGAAGAACGACGTCCTCGACATCACCGGTGTCGCCGAGACCGCACACCGCGCCGGCGTCCCGCTGATCGTCGACAACACCCTCGCCACGCCGTACGTGGTGCGCCCGGTCGAGCACGGTGCGGACATCGTCGTGCACTCGGCGTCGAAGTTCCTCTCCGGGCACGGCGCCGGACTCGGCGGCGTGGTCGTCGACGGCGGCCGCTTCGACTGGTCCGCCGCCCCCGAGCGCTGGACCCACCTGACCAGCCCCGAACGGTCCCTCGGCGGCGAGAGCTACGTCGACCGGTACGGCAACCGGGCCTTCGCCGTGTTCGCCCGCGACGTCGTCGCCGCACGCATCGGCCCGGCGCCGTCGCCGTTCAACGCGTTCCTGCTCCGCCAGGGCATCGAGACGCTGTCACTGCGGGTGGAACGCCACTGCGCGAACGCGCTGGCCGTCGCGTCCTGGCTGGACCAGCAGCCGGAGGTGACGAGCGTCGACCACGCGGGCCTGGCCTCCAGTCCGTTCCACGACCTCGCCCAGCGCTACCTGCCCCGCGGGGCCGGGTCCGTCTTCGCCTTCACGCTCGCCGGTGGCGAAGCCGCCGCGCGGGCGTTCATCGACGCCGTGCAGCTGTTCAGCCGGATGACCCACCTGGGCGACGTCCGCTCGCTGATCCTGCACCCGGCCACCACCACGCATGCCGGCCGCACGCCGGAAGAGCGAGCCGAGCAGGGCATCGACGACGGCCTGATCCGGCTGTCGGTCGGCATCGAGGACGTCGCGGACCTGCTCCGCGACCTGGAACGCGGGCTCGTCGCGGTGCGGTCCGCAGACGCCGCCGCCGGCCTGGAGGCACGTGGAGCGTCCGACGCGCAGCGCACGGCAGTCGGTGGGCCGGCCCTCGACCGGCAGGAGCGCTGAATGGCCGAGCTGCAGCACTTCGGGTACTTCTTCTCGCGCGGCTTCGGCCCGCAGGCCTGGGGCCGGTCCGACTGGGACTGGGGCCACGACTGGACGAAGCCGGACCTGTACCAGGAGTCCGTCCGGACGCTCGAGCAGGCCGGCATGGACCTGGTGATCGCCGAGGACGCCGTCTCGCTCGGCTCCCCCGCGACCCTCGACCTGCGCATCCGGCAGGCGTACGGCGGCCCGAAGCACGACCCGCTGCTGCTCGCGCCGTACCTGTTCGCCGCCACCTCGCACATCGGCATCGCGCCGACCGTCAACGCGGGGATCACCCCGCCGTACCTGGCGGCACGGCAGTTCGCGACCCTGGCGCACCTGTCCTCGGACCGGCTGGGCATCAACATCGTCACCGACGTCGGCAGCGCACGCCACGCCGGCCTGCCGCTGCTGCCGCACGACCAGGCGTACGACCGCGCCGAAGAGTGGATCACGCTGCTCCGCCGGCTCTGGCACTCGTGGGGCGACGCGTACGTCGGCGCACCGGACTCGTGGCACTTCGCGGACGGCGACGCGCTCGACGCGTTCCACCACGAGGGCGCCCACTTCACCGCCGACGGTCCGCTCAACGCGCTGCCGCTGGCGTCGGACCCCGTGGTCGTCTCCCCCGGTGGCTCGGGCCGAGGGCTCGCGTTCGCCGGGACCCACTCGGACGTGCAGCTCGCGCTCGCGCCGCTGTCCGCCGCCGCGGTGACGGACTACCGCGCCCGGGTGATCGCGGCAGCCGAGGCCGCAGGGCGGTCCACCGCGGACCTGCGGATCCTGTTCGTGCTCAAGCCCGTGATCGTGTCCTCACCGGAGGAGGCCGACCGCATCGTCGCGGCGTCCGAGCACCCCACCGACGACGCGCTGCGTGCGGCGGCGATCGCGTGGTCGAGCGACTCCGAGACCGACCTGCTCGCACTCGACCTGGATGCCCCGGTGCCCGACGGGACCTTTGGGGAGCACGTCTCGGCCGGCACGATCCGCGGGCTGCTCGGGGACACCCCGGACGCACCGCTGCGGGAGCTGCTCACCCGCAAGGCGCGGCAGGGGCGGATCGCGCCGGGGTCAGGATCGCGGTCCGGGTTCGTCGGGACAGCGGACGAGTTCGCGGACTTCATCGAGGAGCTCGGCAGCGACGCCGACAACGACGGGATCATCTTCTCGGGCGACCTGCACCCGGCGCAGATCCACCGGATGTTCGGCGACCTGGTGCCCGTGCTCCGGCGCCGAGGGCTCCTGCGACGGGAGTACGGCGCCGGAGGGATCCGGGCGAACCTGTTCGACTTCTAGCGGGGGCTGCTGCGAGCTACTTCTTCTTCTTGGACTTCTTCTTCGCGTCGTCGTCCTTCTTCGACTTCTTCTTGCCGTTGTCGTCCTTCTTCGACTTCTTCTTCGCGTCGTCGTCCTTCTTGGACTTCTTCTTCGCGTCGTCGTCCTTCTTCGACTTCTTCTTGCCGTCGTCGTCCTTCTTGGACTTCTTCTTGCCGTCGTCCTTCTTCGACTTCGCCTTGCTCGCACCCGTCGGCAGCGGCAGGACGGCCGACACGGCCTCCGGCTCCGCCTGCGAGGCGTCGGCGTCGTCGGACGCAGCCTCGGTCTCCGGCGACTCCACCCCGTCGATCGGCTCGACGACCACGGCCGAGCCGGTGTCCAGCTCGACGTCGACCGCGTGCTCCTCGAGCACCGGTGCCAGGGCGTCGGCGACCCGCTCGACCGTCAGGACCGCGTCCGCCTCGGCGAGCCGGAGCAGCGCCTGCGCGGTCCGGACCCGGGTGGTCGTCTTGCGCTCGAGGACGTCGGACCGTGCCCCCTCGAGGAACGTGCGCAGCGCGCGTTCCACGGCGGAGCGTCCGCGCGGGGCAGCGCGATCGAGCCGATCGAGTTCCCCGGCGACCCCGGAGACGTCGTCGGCGACGTGCTCGTGGCGGACCGACTCGATGAGCGCGGCGATGGCGGCGGCGGCACGCTCGACCGCGGCGGAGCGCTGGTCGAGCACGACGAGCATCTCGACCACCGAGCCGTACGTGACGGTCTCGAGCCGCACCGGTTCGGCGCCGCGGCCGCGAACGACCAGGCGGGTGTCGGGGTTCGGCAGCCATGCGGCGAGGGCGGCGACCGTGGCGACGGAGCCCACGATCCGCTCGTACTCACTGAGCACCACTCGTTCCTGCTCCCGCAGACGGACACGGATCGCGATCTCCTGCACCACGTGCTGACCTCTCGTTCGGGTTCGACGCGAGCGTGTTCTGCGCGCCTGCTCCGGAGCGTAGTCCTCGGACGTGGCGGAACAGCGAACGCCCCGGCACTGTCCAGGGGACGGTGCCGGGGCGTTCAGGTGGCGCAGCGTGACAGCGGTTCGTCGTTCGGCGAATGGTGGAGATGGGGGGAATCGAACCCCCGTCCATCGCTGCAATTCGACGTCTTCTACGGGCGTATCCGGATAGTTCGTTCTGCTCGGCCCCGTCCTTTGCTACCGGCTTCTAGGACGACGGGCCCAGTCTCAGTGCAAGTCCCGCACGGCCCTGAGGCGCAACCGTGCAGCAAGTCCTCTGGATGACGTCGGGATCAGGTTAGAAGACGGTCACCTGGCCGACGGACTTCATGTGCTGGGCTGCTTACGCAGCGAGAGCGAAGTCAGTGCGCTTGGAATTGGCACTTGTTGTTTTCCACGGATCGTTTACGAGATAACCGTGGGTCCTCGGCCCGCTTCCCGTCGGCACACAGGCAATGTCGAAACCGATCATCCCCATGCGGGCCGGACGTGCGAGCCGCTGTCACGCTGTTGAGTTGCCAATGCCCCTGTCGGAGCAGTCCCTCAGTCTAGCCGAGGAGGTGCGTCGGCGCTACTCTCCGACGCGGTTCCGGGTGCGCATGGCCCGCTCGGCCTCACGCTTGTCGGTCTTCTCGCGCAGCGCCTGGCGCTTGTCGAACTCGCGCTTGCCCTTCGCGACGGCGATCTCGATCTTGGCCCGACCGTCGTGGAAGTAGATCTGCAGCGGCACGAGGGTGTAGCCGCCCTGCGCCGTCTTGTGCGAGATCTTCACGATCTGCTGCTTGTGCAGGAGCAGCTTGCGCTTCCGCCGCGGCGAGTGGTTGTTCCACGTGCCCTCGGTGTACTCCGGGATGTGCACGGCGTCGATCCACGCTTCGCCACCGTCGATGTAGGCGTACCCGTCGACCAGGGACGCGCGCCCCATCCGCAGGGACTTCACCTCGGTGCCGGACAGGACCATGCCCGCTTCGTACGTGTCCTCGATGAGGTAGTCGTGCCGGGCGCGACGGTTCGTCGCGACGATCTTCTCCCCGCGTTCCTTCGCCATGACGACTCCTCTCGATGGTGACCGGTGCAGTGCGCTGCGCGGGTGGTTCCGCGCAGCCCTACAGACTACTCAACACGAAGCGGGCGGCACACCTTCCCGGCGCGCCGCCCGCTCGCGGATGCTGTGTGCGTCAGACCTTCAGGTACCGGCGGATGGCGATCGACGCCGACGCCGCGGCGAGGAGCACCCCGATCACGATCACCGCGGGGACCACGATGGCCGCGTCCCCCATGCCGATGAACGCCGTGCCGGTGAAGCGCTCCGCCAGGAAGTTCCGGACGAAGAACCAGACCACGGCGGTGATGGCGCCACCGGCGAGGACGGCTCCGATGGCGGCGGCGATCACCCCCTCGAGCACGAACGGTGTCTGGATGAACCGGTTCGATGCACCGACGAGCCGCATGATGCCGAGCTCTCGCCGTCGACTGAACGCCGACAGGCGGATCGTCGTCGCGATGAGCAACACCGCCGCCACGAGCATGAGCGCCGCGATGCCGATCGCCGTGTACGACGACGCGTTGAGCAGGTTGAAGATCGGCTGCAGGTACCCGCGTTGATCGACGACGCTCTGCACGCCGGCGACCTTCGACAGGCTCTCGACCAGGACGTCTGCCTGCGACGGGTTCTTCAGGTTCACCCAGAAGGTCTCGTTCAGGTACTCCGGCTTGACGAACTCCGTCGCGGCCGAGTCCTTGAACTGCTCCTTGAACCGGGTGAAGGCCTGGTCCTGGTTCTCGTAGTAGGTCTTCTCGATGTACGGCTTGAGCGTCGACGAGTCGAGCTGCGCCTGGACCTGCTCGCGCTGGTCGGCGGTGGCCTTCGCGCCGGTGCAGTTGCCCGTGGTGTCGGTGTCGGTGCACAGGTAGACGGCGACCTGCGCCCGGTCGTACCAGTACCCCTTCATCTGGTTGATCTGCATCTGGAGCAGGATCGCCGTGCCGACGAAGGTCAGGGAGATGAAGGTCACGAGGACGACGGAGACGACCATCGACGCATTGCGCCGCAGGCCCGAGCCGACCTCGGACATGACGAGCCCGAGCCTCATCGGATGAGCCCCGGGATCGTCTGGATGCCGGTGGTGTTGGACACGGTGCCTCGCTGGATCGGGACGGCCTGGGTCTGGTAGCCGCCGGACTGTTCGTCGCGCAGGACGGTGCCGTTCGAGAGCTCGATGACCCGCCGCTGCATCTGGTTCACGATGCTGGCGTCGTGCGTCGCCATCAGCACGGTGGTGCCTCCCTGGTTGATGCGTTCGAGGAGCGCCATGATGCCGGCGGACGTCGTGGGGTCCAGGTTCCCGGTGGGCTCGTCGGCCAGCAGGATCGCCGGCTTGTTCACGACGGCGCGGGCGATGGCCACACGCTGCTGCTCACCACCGGAGAGTTCGTGCGGCATGCGAGTGGCCTTGCCGGCGAGCCCGACGAGCTTCAGCACGTCGGTCACGGCCTCGCTGATGAAGCCCTTGCTCTTGCCGATGACCTGCAGCGAGAACGCCACGTTGTCGAACACGTTCTTGTTCGGCAGCAGACGGAAATCTTGGAAGACCACCCCGAGGTTGCGGCGGAAGTACGGGACCTTCCGCGATGCCAGGGACCCGAGGCGCTGCCCGAGCACGTGGATCTGCCCGCTCGTGGGCTTCTCCTCCTTGAGCACGAGGCGCAGGAAGCTGGACTTGCCGGAACCGGACGCGCCCACGAGGAACACGAACTCGCCCTTGAGGATCTCGAGGGTGAGGTTGTCGAGCGCCGGACTCGGGTTGCCCGAGTAGACCTTGGTGACCTGGTCGAATTTGATCATGACCGGATCAGGGTAGGTCGCCCCGCTTGGAAAGCAAGCGAGGCGCGCGGCTCAGGAACCCCTACTCGGCAGCGGATTGCTTGCGCCAGCGGATGCCCGCGTTGATGAAGCCGTCCAGATCGCCGTCGAACACGGCTGAGGGGTTGTTCACCTCGTGCTCCGTCCGGAGGTCCTTGACCATCTGGTACGGCGCCAGGACGTAGGAGCGGATCTGGTCGCCCCAGCTCGCCGTGATGTTGCCGGCGAGTTCCTTCTTCTTCGCGTTCTCCTCTTCCTTCTTCAGGAGGAGCAGGCGCGACTGCAGCACGCGCATGGCGGCCGCACGGTTCTGGATCTGCGACTTCTCGTTCTGCATCGAGACGACGGTGCCGGTCGGGATGTGCGTCAGGCGCACCGCGGAGTCGGTCGTGTTGACGGACTGGCCGCCGGGGCCCGACGAGCGGAACACGTCGACGCGGATGTCGTTCTCGGGGATGTCGATGACGGCGGTCTCCGGCATGAGCGGGATGACCTCGACCGCGGCGAAGGACGTCTGGCGCTTGCCGGCGGCACCGAACGGCGACATCCGGACGAGGCGGTGGGTGCCGGCCTCGACCGACAGCGTGCCGAACGCGTGCGGGGCGTCGATCTCGAACGTCGCGGACTTGATGCCCGCTTCTTCGGCGTACGAGGTGTCCATCACGGTGGTCTTGAAGTTGTGCTGCTCGGCGTACCGGAGGTACATGCGGAGGAGCATCTCGGCGAAGTCCGCCGCGTCGACACCGCCCGCGCCGGCGCGGATCGTGATGACCGCCGGACGGTCGTCGTACTCGCCGTCGAGGAGCGTCTGCACCTCGAAGTCACCGATCATCTTCTGGATCGCCTTGAGCTCGGCGAGCGCTTCGTCGGCGGACTCCTGGTCGTCGCCCTCGTTCGCCATCTCGACCAGCACCTCGAGGTCGTCGATGCGCTGCTCGGTGTCGGTGATCTTCTTCAGCTCCGACTGGCGGTGCGAGAGCGCGCTCGTCACCTGCTGCGCGTGGTCGACGTCGTCCCAGAGGTCCTGGGCCCCGGCCTGCTCGCTGAGGTCGGCGATCTCACGCTGCAGGCGGTCGACGTCGACCACTGAGCGGATGTTGCCGAAGGTCTCGCGAAGGGCGGAGAGCTGCTCGGTGAAGTCCAGTTCGACCATGGTCATCGATCCTACCGGCGCGAGTCCGACTCGGCCGACCGGGGGTCAGTAGTCGATGTGCTCCGTCCGTCCCGACGACAGGGCACGAGTGGCCGCCTCGGCGATGGCCTGGGCCCTGAGCCCGTCCTCCAGGGAGACCGGCGGCTCGGATCCGGACTCGAGCGACGCGACGAAGGCGGCGAGCGTCGCGGCGTAGGTGGGCTGCACACGCTCGAACCAGCCGTCGTGGAGTCCGTCCGCGACGATCTGCCCATCGGTGTAACGAGCGACGTTCCCGCGGTGGTTCCGCCGCGACTCGACGAGTCCGGACGATCCCATGACCTCGATGCGCTCGTCGTAGCCGTAGCCGGTGCGCCGCACGCTGTCGATCTGCACGAGCGCGCCGGAGGGCATCGTGAGGGTCGTGACCGATGTGTCCACGTCGCCGAACTCGCGGATGGCCGGGTCGACGAGCGCCGAACCCGCCACCGCGACCGTCACCGGATCCTCGCCGGTGATCCACCGCACGAGGTCGAAGAAGTGCACGGTCTGGTCGCGGAGCTGGCCGCCGGAGACCCGCAGGTAGTCGAGCGGCGGCAGGGACGGGCCACGGGAGCTGAGCTGGAGGAGTTCGACCGCACCGATCTCCCCCGCGGCGACGATGCGTTGCAACTCGGCGTGGTCACGGTCCCACCGCCGGTTGAAGTCGAGCATCGCCGGCACGCCGCTGGCACGCACGTGCTCCACCACCGCGACCGCGTCGGCGTACCCGGCAGCGATGGGTTTCTCGCAGAGCACGGCGATCCCGGCGTCGGCGGCAGCGTGCAGGTGCTGCGCGTGGGTGTCGGTGGAGGAAGCGACGAAGACCGCGTCGACCTGCGCCGCGTCGAACGCCTCGTCCCGGGTGAGCGCCCGCGTGCCGTGCCGTGCCGCCAGCGATGCAGCGCGGTCACGGTCGACGTCGTGGATCCCCACGAACTCGACGTCGGGGTGCGCTGCGAGGGACGCGGCGTGCACGGCGCCGATGAAGCCGGCACCGACGAGTGCGAAGCGTTGCGTCATGATCAGCCCACCAGGATCGCGGTCAGGTCGTGCATGGTGCGTGCGACGACGGCGGGATCCTGTTCGTTCGCCCGGTCGGAGAACATCTCGGTGACCCACCATCCGTCGTACCCGGTGGCCTTGATCGCGTCGACCCACTGCTGCAGCGGGATCGCACCGCCACCGATGACGACGTTCCGGTGGACGGCTTGGTCGGGAACCGTCCGGTCGCGGTCCAGGTCGAACCCGTCCGACAGGTGGACGGCCTTGATGATGGACGCGGGCAGCGCTCGGACCTCGGCCAGCGTGTCCCCGGTCGTCCAGAAGTGCCAGGTGTCGAGTGCGATCCCCACGTTGTCGCGCCCGGCCTCCTCGATGATGTCCAGCGCGTGCCGGCATCGGTTGAGGTGCGCCCAGGCGAGGGGCTCCAGGTAGACCTCGAGCCCGTGGTCCGCGGCGATGTCCGCCGCCAGACGGACGTTCGCACCGGTGATGCGGACCGCTGCGTCCTCGTCGAGTCCGAGCGTCGCCCGGTACCGGGTGTCGTCGTCGGCCAGCCGGCCAGCGCGGTGGTCACGGACGACGGCGGAATCGACCGGCCCGGTGCAGAGCTGCACGATGGGCGCACCGACGGCGGTCGCCACACCGCACATCCGCTCGACCTCCGCGACGAAGTCGTCGCGACCGGCACCTTGACGCTCGATGTCGAGCACGGCACCGAGCCCCGTCACTTCGAGGCCCTCGAGCAGTGGCGGCAGTGTCTGGACGTCGTAGCCGGCATCGAGGTACCGGTAGAGCTTCGGGCTCTGCAGCTCGATGCCGCCGTAGCCGGCTTCCTTCGCGAGGCGGACGTCCTGGACGACGTTGCCGTGGAACGTCGTCGTGACGTTCATGGAGATCTTCGGGGGCATCTGCGCTCGCTTCGTTGGACAGCACTGGAACAAACTGGACCGGTCCAGAATAGGACTAGCCTGCTCTCATGTCGAGACCGCACCACGCTCCGACCATCCGGGACGTCGCCGAGCGCGCCGGGGTCTCGAAGTCGCTGGTCTCACTCGCGCTCCGCGGCGACCCAGGAGTCAGCGACGCCCGTCGGGCGGCCGTCGAACGAGCAGTCGTCGAACTCGGCTACCGACCGAACCGCGCAGCGAGGAGCCTCGGCGAGCAGCGGACGGGCACGGTCGGAGTGCTCCTGAACGACTTGCGGAACCCCTGGTTCGTCGACCTGCTCGCCGGACTCACCGCGACGCTCGACACCGTCGGACTGGCACCCATCCTGGTCGACTCGGCGACCACACGGCGCGTGGGCGGTTCGCCCGTGGACATGCTCCTGCGACAACAGGTGGACGGCATCGTCGTGGTCGGCACCACAGAGGACGACGCCGCGCTCCGTCGGGCGGTCCAGGAGGTCCCGGTGGTCCTCGCCGGGACGTACGAGCCTGACGACCTGCACGCCGACGTGGTCGTGAACGACGACCATGCCGGCGCGTCGATCGCGACAGAGCACCTCCTCGCGCTCGGACACACCCGGATCGGTCACCTCGTCGGCCCGGGGCGCGTCGGAGAGCTCCGCGAGCAGGGTTTCCGCGCGACCATGACCCGCCACGGTGCCGACGCCGTCGTGGTGCCGGCCGGCATGAGCGAGGAGAGCGGGTACGCGGCGGCCCGACGAGTCCTGGGCACGGCCGACCGTCCGACCGCGCTCGTGGCCTACAACGACCTCGTCGCCATCGGCGCGTTGTCCGCGGCCGACGACCTCGGCCTCGTCGTCCCGGACGACGTGTCCCTCGTCGGGTACGACGACACCTACCTCGGCAGCATCCGGCACATCTCGCTCACCACTGTCGACAACGGGACGTTCGCGATCGGGGCCCAGGCGGCACGGTGGCTCGGTGAACGCGTGCAGGGGCGAGACCCGGAGCCGCGCGTGCACCGAGTACCGGTGTCACTCGTGGTGCGGCGCACCACGAGCGGTCCGAGACCGACGGACGGCGACCGCTGACGACGACGTCGCCGACGGTCCGGGGTCCCAGCGCGCCCGCCTGTCCGGCGCGCACCCGGAAGGCCGACCGGGAGGCCCGGCGCAGGTCCGCCTCGCTGGTCGCGGTCTTCCTCCGAACGCCTCGCACCCCCGCCTCGGCCCCGTCATCCGGGCCTCCGGTGCGACCTGGCGATCGCGTACCGTCGCAGCCGCACGCCACCGCGGCGCTCGGTCGACAGCAGGACGGCGTCGTAGTGCTCCAGCACCCCGATGGAGCCGTCGTTGTCGTCATGGCAGACGGCGATCACCGGGTCGATCCCGACGCGCGACGCGTGCGCGAGCACCTGGCCCAGCGCCCAGGTCGCCACGCCTCGGCCCCTCGCCGACGGGCGGATCCCGTACCCGACGTGGCCGAACCGCTGCACGCCGGCCGCGTCTCCCGGCGCCCGGAGTGCGATCCCGCCCAGGACGCGGCCGTCCTCGACGATCCACCAGAGGGCCCCGGGTCTGGCGTGCAGTCGGCCGACCCAGGTGCGGAACCCGTCCTCGTCGCCGACGTCGTCGTGCGCGGTGATCCCGAATCCGTCCTCGTGCACACCCGGCCCCCACTCGGCATACGCTTCGGCCCACGCCTCGTACAACGCCGTCTGCGGTCTCACCAACTCGAGCATGTCCAAGTATCACAACGAAGCGGGTCGGTGGCGATCCCCTCCTGCGGATCCGACGCCAGTCGCTTCCGGGGTCGCGTGCGCGACCCCCACCGACCGTGACCCGTAGAGTCGAGAGACTCTCGACGTCAGGACCCGAACGATGACCAGCCCCGCAACCGACCCAGCCGGAGCCGAGCGTTGGGCAGCCGCCGCCCGGCTCGCCGACGGCCAGAGTGACGACGGGCTCCGCCGCCGCCGGACCCGCGTGTTCGTGTGGGCGGGGGCACTCGTCCTGGTGTCGTGGGCGGTCGGGGTGGTCCTGGCACTGGTGCTGGTGCCGGCCACCGGGAGCAGCCACGCGAGTGGCGGCGATGGCGTGCAGCTGCTCGTCCAGCTCCTGCTGTTGCTGCTCGGGCTGGTCGTCGGCATCGTCGGTTTCGTGTGGGCCTTCCGCTCCGGTCACTACGTCACTCGCTGGCGATCGGTGAGCAGCCCGCTCTCCCGCGCGGAGCAGCGGTCGGTGCGGCGTCAGATCGCCGGCAAGGAGCCGATCGACGACGAGCACGCGGACATCGTCGTCGCGGTGGCCGTGCAGAACCGTCGAGCCACGCTCGGGATCCTGCCGATCTTCGGCGCCGTGATGCTGTTCGCCGCCTCGACGGCGGTGAGCACGGACAGTCTGCCCATCAAGCTGATCGAGCTCGTCGCGTCGTTCGCGGTGGTGCTCGGGGTCGTGCAACTGGCCGTGCAGTACCGACGAGCCGGGCGGTTCCTCTCGGAGCGCCCCGTCAGCTGACGTCGTCCGGCTGGCCGCCCGCACCGCTCGACCGTCGGCGGCGTCGGCTCCTCATGACCAGCAGGAGACCGACCAAGGACGCGGCGCTCCCGAGGAACACCCCCGCCCCGACCCACGTCGTGACGGACGTGCCGTGCCCGAAGAGCGCGTTGATGAGCATGCCGAGTCCGACAGCCACGCCGGTGAGCAACACCGCGCAGGTCGGTTCGAGCCACGGAGGCGACAGGAGCGACCGTCGGTCGACCGGGAGGCCGCGGTCCAGTCGAGCACGCGCAGCTCGCTCGCGGTCCTGGATCGCGATCCCGATCGTCGGCCCCCAGAAGGCCACCGTGGCCTGGCTGCCGTCGGGATCGACCAGGATCAGGATCGCCACCGTCGCAACCGCACCGCTGAGGTACCACCAGGGGAAGACCCGACGGATCGGGACGGCCCAGCGGCTGTCCCGCCGAGTGCCGTTCCGCGGGTGGTGCTCGCCGCCACTCGTGACCACGGTCAGCGCTCCCGGCGCAGATCGGCGCTGCCCTGTGGGCTCGGAGTGGTCACGGGCTCAGGCTACTGGCGGACGTCCGTCCACCTCGCCGCTCCCGGTGACTGCTTCCGCAGTGCCGTCACGTGCCCGAGACCGCGCAACCGCCAGTGCCTGGTCAGCCGACGCGAGGAGCACCGGATCACTGGCCCGTCTGAGCGCGACGGCGAGTGTGAAGTCCTCGACGGCACGGTCGACGCTCCCGGCTGCGAGGAGCGCCTTGCCCCGGTGTTGCCGCATCACGGCCTCGCGAGTCGTCCCGATGCACTCGGCGACGAGGAGGTCGTACTCGCGCACAGCGGTGCGGGTGTCGCCGAGGTCACGGTGGCAGTCGGCCCGCAGTGCTCGGACACGCTGCGTCGAGGCGACCCGTTCGAGACGACGAAGCGCATCGCCCGCCTTGCCGGTCCACAGCAACTCGATCTCCTCACGGAGTGGGTCGTCGGCCGATCCTGCGCGGAACGCAGCGAGGTCGGTGATCACCGGACGGAGATCGGCGGACCGGATTCGCCAACCGGGGCCACCCTCGACGTCGATCGTGGTGGCCGTCCCCCGGGTGTGCGGCGTTCGAGGTTCCGGGATGCACGCCGTCACGGTCGTCCCTTGCGGAACGGAAACCGGAACGACCGTCGCCGAACCGCCACGGGCCGAAGCCCTTCTGCCAATCGCGTCAGCTCCACACGCAGGTCCGCATCAACGGTCGGCACCCCGACACCCGGGTGCCGAGGGAACGGGTTGCCCTCGATCCCGAGCACGGTCAGTGCGGCGTGGGCGTGCCCGGATGCCGCCTCCGGGTCGCCCAGCCGGCTCGCGACGCGGGCCCGCGCTGTCAGGTACCGGACGACGCGGTCGCGGAAGAACGCCGTCCTCCGGATCGAGTCCTCGGCGCCGGCGAGCAGTGCGTCCGCCTCGGCGAGCGACGAGGGATCGCCGAGCTGCAGGAGCACCTCGGCCAGGAGGACCTCCGACATGCCGGTGGTGAACGAGTCGGAGCCGCACTCGGCGATGCGCCGGAGGACGCTCCAGTACTCGTCAGCGGCGTCACGCAGACGTCCCGACAACGCCAGCGACATCGCGAGCACCTCCCCGCCGTCGTTCACGCGCGCCTGCGACCCGCCGACGGCCTCGATCTCCTCCATGAACCGGACGAGCAGCCCCCGACCGACCTCGCGGACGCCCTCGTCCGCGTCGCCCTGCAGGGCGAGGGTCACCCCCTGGATGCGGATGTACTCGAGCCTGGACGATCTCGCTCGTGCGAGCTTCGCTTCGAACGCCGCAGCGATCTCGTCGTCCCACTCGGTCGAGCGGTACCAGTTGTCGTCCCGCGGCGGTCGGACGCGCGCTGGACGGCGGACGTCCCCTGCGTCGTGTACGTCGTCCGGCCTCGGCACCACGAGCAGCAGTATGCCCTGGAAGGGGACCGGCGTCAGCGTCGCAGCCGAGATCGCCGGTGTCCCGCCCAGGCGCAACCCGCAACGACTGCGCCGGAGTCAACCACTACCGCCCGAGCAGCGGCTCCCGCGACGCCATCCCAGCTGCACCGGCCCGAGCGACCGCATCGGGCAGCGCCGTCAGGAACGCGTCGACGTCGGCATCGGTCGTCGTGTGGCCGAGCGTGATCCGGAGCGCACCACGGGCGTCCTGCTCCGACAGTCCCATCGCGAGCAGCACGTGCGACGCCTCGGGCACGCCGGCCTGGCACGCCGACCCGGTCGACACCGCGACCCCGGCGGCGTCGAGCAGGAACAGGAGCGAATCGCCCTCGCACCCGGGGAACGTGAAGTGGGCGTTGCCCGGCAGCCGGTCGACCGGGTCCCCCATCAGCGCCGCTGACGGCACGGCCGCACGGACCCCGGCGACCAGGCGGTCACGCAGGGCGACGAGCGACGGGTGCGGCATCGGCTCGGCGACGACCGCGCTGGCCGCGATACCGAAGGCCGCAGCCGCCGGGGCGTCCTGGGTGCCGCTCCGCACCTGCCGCTGCTGCCCACCGCCGTGGATGAGGGGTTCGACGGTGGCCTTCCGCCCGAGCACGAGTGCACCGATGCCGACGGGCCCGCCGATCTTGTGCGCGGAGACGCTGAGGGCGTCGAGGCCGGACCCGGCGAACGACACCGGCACCTGCCCGTAGGCGGCGACCGCGTCGCTGTGCACGGGCACGCCGGCGGCGTGCGCGAGCTCCACGATCCGTGACACGGGCTGGATGGTGCCCACCTCGTTGTTCGCCCACAGGAACGTGACCAGGGCGACGTCCGAGGCGTCGGCGAGCCGCGCCTCCAGTCCGGCGAGGTCGACGCGACCCTGCGCGTCCAACGGGACCACGTCGATGACGGCGCCCTCGTGCGTCTCCAGCCAGGTCAGGGTGTCGACGGTGGCGTGGTGCTCGCCGCCCGGGACGACGATGCGGGGCCGCTGGCGGTCGCGCTGGCGAGCCCAGAACAGGCCCTTCACGGCGAGGTTGATGCTCTCGGTGCCGCCGGAGGTGAACACGACCTCCACGGGGTCGGCGTCGAGCGAGCGGGCGACGGCGGCGCGGCCGTCCTCGAGCAGCATCTTGGCGCGCTGACCGGCGCTGTGGATGGACGACGGGTTGCCGACGGTGCCCAGGGCATCGGTGAAGGCGGCGAGCGCCTCCGGCAGGATCGGCGTCGTCGCGGCGTGGTCGAGGTAGACCGACAAATGCACCCCCTGGATCGAGCAGTGTCCAGGATACGCGCCGGTCCTCGTACCCTTGTCGCGTGCACGAGACAGCGATCGACCTGACGCCGGGGTTCTCCCTGGGCGGGACCGTCCCCCGGTTCACCCTGCGGTCCGCGACGGCGACGGACGTCGTCCTGGTCGTGGCGAGCGCGGGGAGCGCCGACGGAGCCGACCCCTCCGACGTGCGGCCGACACGGTACGCGCTCGAGCGGGTGCTGGACACGGACGTGTGGACCGGCGAGGTCCCCGGGATCGTGCCCGGCGACCGCTACCACCTGCTCGTCGACGGGCCGGTCGGGCCGCGGCACGAGTTCGACCCGACGCGTCCGCTGCTCGACCCGTACGCGCGGGGCATCCTGCCGACCGGCGACGACGAGGCGGCCGGCCCCCGATGGACCAGCGTGGTCGTCGACGACGCGTTCGACTGGGGCGGCGTCGTGAAGCCGCAGGTCCCGCTCGACCGTGCCGTCGTCTACGAGGCGAACGTCCGCACCCTGACGGCCGCGAACCCGCACCTGCCGGAGCACCTGCGCGGCACGTACGCCGGAGTCGCCCACGAGAGCACGATCGCGCACCTGCACCGCATCGGCGTCACGACGCTCGAGCTGCTGCCCGTGCAGGCGTTCGACACCGAGCGGTGGCTCCGCGACGCCGGCCGACAGAACGCCTGGGGCTACAACACGCTCGGGTTCTTCGCCCCGCACGCCGCGCACGCCTCGGCACCGGCGCAGCAGGAGGGCGCCGACGCCGTCCTGCGCGAGTTCAAGGGCATGGTCCGGCTGCTGCACGAGGCCGGCATCCAGGTCGTCCTCGACGTCGTCTACAACCACACCGCGGAAGAGGGCCTGGGCGGTCCGACGACGAGCCTGCGCGGCATCGACGGCGCGAACCGCTACCGCTGGGCGCAGACCGACCCGCCCCGCCGGGACACCTACTACGACACCACCGGGTGCGGGAACACGCTCGACACCTCGGTCGAGGCGACGGCGGACCTCATCCTCGACAGCCTGGTGTACTGGGCGCGCGAGGTGCAGGTCGACGGGTTCCGCTTCGACCTGATGGCCGCCCTGGCCCGCGACGGCGAGCACCGGTTCGACCCGTCGCACCCGCTGCTCGAGCGCATCCGGAACCACCCCGACCTGCAGGACACCCTGGTGATCGCCGAGCCGTGGGACGTCGGCCCGGACGGCTGGAAGACCGGGGAGTTCGGCGCGGCCGGGCACCGCACGAGCGAGTGGAACGACGGGTTCCGCAACACGGTCCGCCAGTTCTGGCTCACCGACATCGCCGAGGAGCGCCGCACCGGCCTGCCGCAGACCGGGATCGGTGCGCTCGCCGGAGCCCTGACCGGGTCGCGTCACGTCTTCGGCGCCGATCGCGGCCCGCTGGCGAGCGTCAACTTCGTCACGGCGCACGACGGGTTCACCCTGCTCGACCTGGTGTCGTACGACGGCAAGCACAACGAGGCGAACGGCGAGGACAACCGCGACGGCTCGAACGACAACCGCTCGTTCAACCACGGCATCGAGGGTGACACCGCCGACCGCGGGGTCCGCGCCGCGCGCGGCCGGTCGATGCGCAACCTGGTGGCGACCCTGATGCTCTCCGCCGGGGTGCCGATGCTCACCGCCGGCGACGAGCGGAGCCGCACGCAGCACGGCAACAACAACGCCTACGTGGTGTCCGACGACCTGACCCCGGTGGACTGGTCCGACGACGAGGACGCCGAGACGATGACCGAGGCCGTCGCCGCGCTGGCCCGGTTCCGGCAGGCGCACCCGTCGCTCCGCCCCACCCGCTTCGGCGTCGAGGGGCAGGAGACCCCCGGGGCCTCGCGGATGTCCTGGTACGGGCCGGACGGGCACCCGATGACGATCGAGGGCTGGGACCAGCCGGTGCACCGCGCCCTGCAGTACTTCGTCGAGTCGACGCCGGAGCACGAGCCCTTCGACCGCGTCCTGGTGGTCGTGCACGGCAGCGGCCGCACCCGCGACCTGACCCTGCCGGTGCGCGAGGACGTCCTCGGGTACCGCCTGGCCTGGTCGAGCGAGAAGCACCGCGACCACGAGCGCCTGCGTCCCGCCGGGCAGGTCTTCACCGCCTACGGCCCCGGCATCCACCTGTTCGAGGTGGCGTAGCGCCGAGCAGGCGGGTGCGGCCCGGCGTCGCGACCGGGTGGCGGACGGGAGGCCCGTGGCGGCCCCGCCACGGGCCTCCCGTCCGGTCCTCAACAGGCTCCACGGCGCGCCCGGCCCTCCACAGCGGGCCGATTCCGGGGAACGCGGAGCCGCTCGCCGGGTAGCGTCGCTTCCGTGGCCACCGCAGACCGACCCCGCCGCCCGAAGATCGGGCGCATCCCGATCACCGAGCTCGCCCCGAGGACGCCGAACGGCTTCCCCGGCAAGGCATTCGACGGCGAGGTGATCACGTTCGGTGCAACCGTCTTCCGAGAAGGACACGGCATCATCGGCGCCGACCTCGTCCTCGAACGCCCAGACGGTGGAACCCGCACCGTCCCCATGACCCTCGGTGCCCCCGGCACCGACCGCTACGAAGCCACCGTGCAGGTCGACCACGTCGGCGTCTGGACGTGGCACGTCGAGTCGTACTCCGACGACTGGGCGAGCTGGCTGCACGGCGCACGCCTGAAGATCGCGGCCGGCGTCGACACCGAGGCGACCCTGCTCGACGGTGCCGTGCTGCTCGACCGGCTGGCCGAGGAGACCGACTCCCCCGCCGCCACCCGTGCCGCCGCACGCGTCCGCGACACCGACCTCGACCCCGCCGAGCGCCTGGCCGCCGTCGACGACCCGCGGATCGTCGCCGAGGTCGAGGAAGCCCCGCTCACCTCGCTCCGGACCCGCTCCGCCACCCAGCTGCTCGACGTCGAACGCACCCGCGCCGGCGTCGGCGCCTGGTACGAGTTCTTCCCCCGCTCGGAAGGCGCGAAGAAGAACCCCGACGGCTCCTGGAAGAGCGGCGACTTCCGCACCGCGGCCCGCCGGCTGCCCGCCGTTGCCCGGATGGGCTTCGACGTCATCTACCTGCCGCCGATCCACCCCATCGGCACCACCGCCCGCAAGGGGCCGAACAACACGCTCACGCCCGGGCCGAACGACCCCGGCAGCCCCTGGGCGATCGGCTCCCCCGAGGGCGGGCACGACGCGATCCACCCCGACCTCGGAACCGAGGACGACTTCCGCGACTTCGTCGAGACGGCGAAGAACACCGGCATGGAGGTCGCGCTCGACTTCGCGCTGCAGTGCTCCCCCGACCACCCCTGGGTCACGCAGCACCCGGAGTGGTTCACGCAGCGCGCCGACGGCTCCATCGCGACCGCCGAGAACCCGCCGAAGCGCTACCAGGACATCTACCCGATCCAGTTCGACACCGACCCCGAGGGCCTGGTCACCGAGGTCGAGCGGGTCCTGCGCCACTGGATCGCCTTCGGCATCCGGATCTTCCGCGTCGACAACCCGCACACCAAGCCGCTCTGGTTCTGGGAACGGGTCATCCGTGAGATCCGCGACGAGCACCCCGACACCGTGTTCCTCGCCGAGGCGTTCACCCGCCCGGCGATGATGCGCGCGCTCGCCGAGGCCGGGTTCCAGCAGTCGTACTCGTACTTCACCTGGCGCAACACGAAGGACGAGATCGAGGACTACTTCACGGAGCTCTCGCACGAGACGAGCGACTACCTGCGCCCGAACCTCTTCGTGAACACGCCCGACATCCTCACCGAGTACCTGCAGTTCGGCGGCCGTGCCGGCTACAAGGTGCGCGCGGCACTCGCCGCCACCGGTGCGCCGACGTGGGGCATGTACGCCGGGTACGAGCTGTTCGAGGACGTCGCCCGACCGGGCTCGGAAGAGAACATCGACAACGAGAAGTACGAGTACAAGCCGCGCGACTTCGCCCTGGCCGAGGCCGAAGGTGCGTCCCTGGCGCCGTACGTGACGATGCTCAACCGCCTCCGTGCGGCGCACCCCGCGCTGCGACAGCTGCGGAACCTGCACGTGCACGCCGCCGACGACCCGGCGATCGTCGTCTACTCGAAGCACCTGTCGGGCGAGTACATCCGGTCAGGGCGCCCCGACACCGTGATCGTGGTCGCCAACGTCGACCCGCACTCCGCCCGCGAGACCACCGTGCACCTGGACCTCGCCGCACTCGGTCTGCCGACCGAGGGCCTGTTCGACGTCCGTGACGTCGTGACCGGTCAGCGCTGGACCTGGGGCGCGTCGAACTACGTCCGCCTGGACGCGTTCCAGGAGCCCGTGCACCTGCTCGTCGTGGAAGGACCCCACCGATGACCCCCGAACCGACCGACCCCACGAAGCGCGGACCGGCCGTCCCGCCGGTGCCGCCTCCGCCGCCGGCCGTGCCGCGGTACGAGCCGAAGGTGTCAGCGCCCGACGAGGACCTGCCCGGCGCTCCGCCGGCGCAGCGCGAGGCGCCCGACCGCGGCGTGGCGGAGTCCGCCACGCTCGCCGGGCACCCCGCCGACCCGACGCACCCGCGGCAGCCGCCCGTCGCAGCCGCCTCGACTTCCGACTCCCCGACGGCCCCGACCGGCGGCGCTGCACCCGTGGTCCGTCCGGCCTCCGTCGACGCGCCGGTCGCCCCCAGCGCCGCTGCTCCGGCGTCGGCTGCTGCCTCGGCTCCGGCCGCCGCTGCCGCCACCGGTACGGCCGCGGATCCGCGTCCGGCTCCGATCGAGGACTGGCTGCGTCTGCAGGTGGCCGAGGGCCGCTGGTCCCAGCCGCACGACGTGCTCGGCCCGCACCCGGTCGACGGCGGCACCAGCGTCCGCGTCGTCCGGCACCTGGCCCGCGCGGTGCGCCTCGTGCGCCCCGACGGCGACGACATCGAACTCACGCACGAGGGCGACGGGCTGTGGGCCGGCGCCACTGCCGAGACCCTCGGTCGCTACCGCGTCGAGTCGGAGTACGACTACGACGAGTCCACGGACGAGGACGACGCCACCTGGACCACCGACGACGCGTACCGGTTCGCCCCGACGCTCGGCGAGCTCGACCTGCACCTGTTCGGCGAGGGCCGTGACGAGCAGCTCTGGCACCACCTCGGCGCACACGCCCGCACGGTCGACGGTGTCGACGGTGTCGCGTTCGCCGTCTGGGCGCCCCGGGCCACCGCCGTCCGCGTGATCGGCGACTTCGAGGGCTGGGAAGGCCGCACCACCGCGATGCGCCGTCTGAGCGACCTCGGCGTCTGGGAGCTGTTCTGGCCCGGCGCCGTCGTCGGGCAGCGCTACAAGTTCCAGATCCTCACCGACTCCGGGTGGGTGGAGCGGGCCGACCCCTTCGCCCGCGAGGCCGAGATCGCGCCCGCCACGGCCTCCGTCGTCACCGAGTCCACGTACACGTGGTCCGAGGGCGACGCCGCATGGATGGAGCGCCGCGCACAGACCACCACGCACGACGCCCCGATGAGCGTCTACGAGGTGCACCTCGGCTCGTGGCGCCCCGGCCTGTCGTACCGCGAGGTCGCCGACCAGCTCATCGGGCACATGGAGTACACCGGCTTCACCCACGTGGAGTTCCTGCCGCTCGCCGAGCACCCGTTCGGCGGCTCGTGGGGCTACCAGGTCACCGGGTACTACGCGCCGACCGCACGCTTCGGTTCGCCGGACGACCTGCGCTACCTGATCGACCGCCTGCACTCCGCCGGCATCGGCGTGATCATGGACTGGGTCCCCGGGCACTTCCCGAAGGACGAGTGGGCCCTCGGCCGCTTCGACGGCTACGCGCTGTTCGAGCACCCGGACCCCCGCCGCGGTGAGCAGCTCGACTGGGGCACCTACGTGTTCGACTTCGGGCAGCCGCAGGTGCGCAACTTCCTGGTCGCGAACGCGCTGTACTGGTTCGAGGAGTTCCACATCGACGGCCTCCGGGTCGACGCGGTGGCCTCGATGCTGTACCTCGACTACTCCCGAACCGACTGGCTGCCGAACATCCACGGCGGCCGCGAGAACCTCGACGCGATCTCGTTCCTGCAGGAGACGAACGCGACGGCGTACAAGCGCTACCCCGGCATCGTCATGATCGCCGAGGAGAGCACCTCGTGGCCGGGCGTGACCCAGCCGACGAGTGCCGGCGGACTCGGCTTCGGGCAGAAGTGGAACATGGGCTGGATGCACGACTCGCTCGAGTACGTGCAGCGCGACCCCGCGTACCGCAGCTACCACCACGACGAGATCACGTTCTCGTTCGTCTACGCGTTCAGCGAGCAGTTCACCCTGCCGATCAGCCACGACGAGGTCGTGCACGGCAAGGGCTCCCTGTACGGCAAGATGCCCGGCGACGAGTGGCAGAAGCTCGCCAACGTGCGTGCGTACCTGGCGTTCATGTGGGCGCACCCCGGCAAGCAGCTGCTCTTCATGGGCCAGGAGTTCGCGCAGCCCGCCGAGTGGTCCGAGGCGAAGGGCCTCGACTGGTGGCTCCTCGACCAGCCAGGCCACCGCGGTGTGCAGGACCTCGTCGCGGAGCTCAACCGCGTGTACAAGGACTCCCCTGCGCTCTGGACGCACGACTCGACGGCCGACGGCTTCGAGTGGCTCGAGGGCGGCGACGCACCGCACTCGACCCTCGGGTTCCTGCGGAAGGACGGCGACGACCGGGTCGCGGTGTTCGTGAACTTCTCCGGCGTGCCGGTGGAGCGTCGCTTCGGGCTGCCGACCGCCGGCGAGTGGCACGAGGTGCTCAACACCGATGCTGCCGAGTACGGCGGCTCCGGAGTCGGCAACCTCGGCGTCGTCACCGCAGAGGACACCCCGTGGGCGGGCCGCCCCGCCTCGGCGCACCTCATGGTGCCGCCGCTCGGTGCCGTCTGGCTGAAGCTGGCCCAGTAGCCCGGCCAGCGTCCGCGACGCGACCGACGGACAGACGGGAGGCCCGGTGCCAGCTGGCACCGGGCCTCCCGTCTGTCTCGTCCCGGGCGAGCGGTTGTGCTCGGGACGCCGTCGTGTCCTCGAGACGCCCCCGAGACGCCGAGACGCCGCCGGATTCGGCGGCGTCTCGGTGTGACGACGGCGTCTTCTTCGCCGTACGGACCCCGCAGGTCTAGTACAGCGCGTTCGCCAGGCGGCGACGCGCCGCGACGACGCGCGGGTCCTCGCTGCCGATGAGCTCGAAGTACTCGACGAGCCGGACGCGCAGGGCCTCACGGTCCTCGCCGAACACCGTCGGCACCAGGTCCAGGAGACGTCCGAAGGCGTCGTCGACGTGCCCGCCGGAGATGTCGAGGTCGGCGACCGCGAGCTGTGCCTGGACGTCCTGCGGTCCGGCGGCAGCGGCCGCACGGATCTCGTCGGCCGTCCGGCCGTTCAGCCGGTCGAGCAGCGACACCTGTGCGAGCCCGGCCACGGCCATCTGGTCGTGCGGGTCCTGCAGGATCGCGGTCTTGTACTCCTCGATCGCGGTGGCGTAGTCGCCCTGCTCGATCGCGTCGTACGCGGCCTGGTGGTGCGGCGGGAGTGGCTCCGGCTCCGGCTCGCCCTGCTCAGCGTCGACGTCGGTCGCAGCGCCGGCGACGCTCACGCGACCGGCCACGCCGTTCTGCTCGGCGGCCTGGAGCACCTGCTCGTAGACGTCGCGGACCTGCGCCTCGGGCAGTGCCCCGACGAAGAGCCCGAGCGGGCGTCCACCGATGACGGCTGCGACGGTCGGGATCGACTGCGCCTGGAACGCCTGCACGAGCTGGGGGTTCGTGTCGGCGTCCACCTTGGCGAGCACCACGCGGCCGTCGTACTCCGCGGTGAGCTGCTCGAGGATCGGCGAGAGCTGCTTGCACGGCCCGCACCACTCGGCCCAGATGTCCACGATGACCGGGACGACGTTCGACAGCTCCAGGACGTCCTGGAAGGTCGCGTCGGTGACGTCGATCACGAGCGACGGGACGGTGAGGTCGGCACCGTTCACGGCGCCGGCCTCGGTGCCGGGAACGGCTCCGCCGGCGGAACCCGCCGGAGCCGGAGCACCGGACGGCTGGGGCGGCCGCTGTGCGCGGTCGACGAGGGACGACAGGTCCACGGCTCCGCGGAGCCCGGACGGGGTCGGGGGGATGTTGCTCATTGCACCTCACTCGCTGCGGTCAGGCCCTGTGTGAACCCGAGCAGGACCACTTTGCCATCCGAGGCGACCGGCGGCACGTAGAAGAGCAGCTGGACGCTGTAGGTCGCGCTGATGCCCTTCTTGCTCGTGTCCACGCCGGACAGTGCCTTGACGGCACCCTCGGTGTTCACCTCGGCACCCGAGGCGGTCGGGGTCACCTTCTCGATCTCGTCCAGGTCCGCGGAGACCAGGGCGCCGGCGTCGTCGGTCGCGATCGCGACGGCGGAGTCGGCGGGCACCTCGGAGGAGTACTCGATCTTCGCCGTGTCCGGCAGGGCCTTGGCCTTCTTGTCCTTGTACGCCTTGCCGATGGTGGTGCGGAGCGCATCGCCCTCGGTCGCGAACAGGTCGGCGTACTCGCTGGCGGTGTCCTTCGACAGGATGTCGCCGTAGGCGGTCGCGACCTGGTCGGGCTGGATCGTCAGGAGCTTCGACTCCGGCGCGAGCAGTGCGGCACCGATCGTCGTCGGGGCGAGGCTCGGGATCTTCGCGTCGGCCTCGAGCGAGACGTCGTACGCCACCTTGTAGGGATCGCGGGCGGTGTCCTGCACCAGGGTCAGGGCCTGCGGCGCGGACTTGGCGTCACAGTCCTCGGCGACGATCGTGAAGACCGTTCGGGGCCAGGTGTCGGTCTGCTGCGGCAGCGCGACGCACACCTGCGCGGCCGAGATCGCCGGCGGTGCCTTGACGTCCGAGTCCTTGCCGCGGATCGAGTAGTTCGCCAGACGGAGGTCGAGCGCCGCTCCGGAGAACCGGGTCCGGACCAGGTCACGGTCGCGCGCCCCGTCGGCCTGCTTGGCGACGGCGGCGGTCCGCTGCACGATGCGGGTGATCTGCTGCTTGGTCGCAGCCGTCGGCTCGGTGGTCTCCGCAGCCCCCGTGGCGGTGGCCGTCGGGGTCGGTGTGGCGAGCGACGGGTCGCCGCCCTGCGGCCAGTAGTCCGAGGAACAACCGGCCAGGGTCAGGGCGCCGACGAGCAGCACCGGGACGCCGATGAGCGCGCGCGTGCCGCGACGACCGCGGCGCGGCACCTGCGCTCCGGCGGCGGCGGCTCGACGGGACGCACGCACCCGCGGCGGGCGGCTGCCACCACTGCGACGGCGGGGACCGCGGCCACGGCGCTGGTGCAGGAAGGCGAGGACGAGCAGCAAGAGACCTCCGAGGACGAACACGCCGCCGGCCACGAGCAGCGGACCGACCGCCGGCGTCGCGGTGTCCTGCGGCCAGGTGACGGACACGTCGCTCGGCGCTGCGGCCTTGCCGTCGCTGACGACCAGGACCGAGACGTCCTGCGGCAGGCGGACGGTGAACTGCCCGGCACCGTCGTACTCCTGGTACCAGAGGTCGCTGCCCTTCGGCGACGGGACGCTGGTCTCGCTGCCCGAGGTCGACCCGACCAGCGAGCCCTTCTCGGCGTCGAAACGGAGCGTGGTGTGCTCGGCGTCACCGATCCAGGCGTCGACGTCGGCGGTCTTGCCGTAGGCCGCGAAGACCTTGCCGGAGCCGGACACGTTGATGCGCTGGTAGCCGGGGTTGGCGTTGAGCGTCGTCCCCGGGATCACGGTCACCGGGGCGGAACTGGTCGTCGAGCTCTCGGCCACGAGCGAGGACGGCGGCGCGAACACGGTCCGCTGTCCCACCGCCAGCGCCACGAGCAGCAGACCGATGACGAAACTGACGATCGCCAGGACGAATCGCACGAACTCTCTCCCTACCGCGCCGGGGTGGGGATGTCGGCGCGCGAATCAGCGACTCAGGATAGCGAGCAACGCTGGACAGCGCATCAATCCGGTCTGTCGCCGGACTCAGACGACCCACTTCGGCCGCCACTACAATCGACCGCGGGCCGATCCGGGCCCTCCGCCGAGCACCCAGGAGCGACACGTGGCGAACGACGAGGCCGAGTTCGGGACCGAGCTGCGGGGGTACCGCCGCGACGAGGTGGAGCGTTCGCTGAACGACCTGCGCCGCGAGCTCATCAAGTCGAACAACGACCGCGCCGACGCCGCGAAGGAGATCCGTCTCCTGCAGGCCCGGGTCTCCGAACTGCAGGGCGAGCTCGACGAAGCCGGCACCCCCACGTACAGCGGACTGGGCACCCGCCTCGAGTCCACCCTGCGCGTGGCCGAGGAGCAGTCGACCCGTCTCATCAGCCAGGCGGACATCGACGCCCAGCGCCTCCGTGCCTCGAGCCGTTCCGAAGCCGAGCGCACCGTCCGAGAGGCCCAGGAGGAAGCGCGCGACACCCTCGAGGACGCCCGCACCCGCGCCACCAACGAACTGACCCGCGCCCGCGCCGAGGCAGCCGACACCGTCGAACGTGCCCGCGCCGAGGCCGGTCTCCTCACGCAGGACGCCCGCAACGAAGCCGCCGCGATCCGCGGGGCAGCCGTGACCGAGGCCGCCGAGGTCCGTTCCGTCGCCATCCGCGAGACGAACGCGCTGCGCGCCCAGGTCGAGCACGAGGTCGCCGAGCTGCGCGAGATCGCCCAGCGCGAGTCCGCCGACGCCCGCACCGCCGCCGCCGAGCTCGACCGCGAGACCGAGCACCGCCGTTCGGTCTTCGAGGCCGACCACGCCCGCCGCACCGAGGACCTCGACCGCGAGGAGACGACCCGGCGAGAGGCCCTGGAGCGCGAGGTCACCGAGGGCCGTGCCGCCTGGCACCGTGAGCGTGACGAGGAGCAGCAGGCACACGCGCTGGCACTCGAGACCGGTCGCGCCGAACTCGAGTCCGAGGTCACCCGCCGCCGCGCCGAGCTCGACTCCGAGGTCGCGGACCGCCGCCGCGAGCTCGACGAGGAACTCGCCGCCGCCCGCGCCGAGTGGGACCGCGAACTCGCCGCAGCCCGCACCGCACTGGAGCAGGAGATCGAGGCGGCCCAGGCGCAGCTCCGCGTCGACGAGGAGCAGACCCGCGTCGAGAACGCGCGCCTGGTGCAGGAGACCGCCGACCGGATCGCCCGGGAGCTCGAGGAGCACGACGCCCGGATCGCGCAGGAGCGCGCCGAGGCCGATGCGGCAGCCGAGCGTGCCGTCCGGGAGCACGAGAACGCCATCGCCGCCCGACGCGAGCGCGAGCACGCCGAGGTCGACACCGAGATCGCCGACCGCCGCACCGCCGAGCTCGGGGTGCTCGAGGCCGAGCGCACCGCCCTGCGGCAGGAGATCGACACCGCACGCGCCGCCCTGGTCAAGGAGCGCGACGAGGTCCGCGCCGAGATCGCCCGGGAGCGCGACGAGGCCCGCACGACGCTCGAGTCGGAACTCGCGTCCCGCCGCGACGACGCCGAGCAGGACTACCTGCGGAAGCACCACGAGACGGTGACCGAGACGCAGAAGTACCTGGACGAGGCCAACCTGCAGCTCGCCGAGGCCACGCGCCGCGCGACCGAGGCCCGCGAACGCGCCGAACGCCTGCAGCAGGAGGCCGACGACCTCGAGCGCACCAGCACGGCCGAGGCCCAGGAGCACGCCCGCACCATCGTCGCCGACGCGCAGGACCGCGTGCACCGGATGGTCGCCGACGCCGAGGAGCGCACCGCCGGCGTCATCGCCGAGGCCGAGGACCGCCTGGCGGCGATCCGCACCGAACGCGAAGCCGTCGCGGGCTACCTCGAGAACCTCCGCGGGGTCCTCACGAACGCCACGGGCCTGCTCGGCACGGCACCCGCCGCGGCGTCCACTGCGGACGCTGCCGACGACGTGGACGCGACCGACCGCTGACGGTCCACGGCCTGGAGGCGCGACCCGCGCCTCCAGGCCGTCCCACCTGGTGCAGGTGGCAGGCCGCAGGGCGTCGTGCGGACGTGCTCAGACGGGCCAGTGGGTCGGCAGCGGGGCGCTGCCCGGCACGACGAGGTCGGCGATCGCGTCGAGGACGATCCGCACGTACCGCTCCCCCACCCACAGGTGCTTCGCACCGTCGACGGGCACGACCCGGACGTTCGGGGCGAGCGCGAACCGTGCCGCCGCGGCCTCGGGCTGCAGGAAGTCGTCGTGCTCGGGGACGAGCGCCACGACCGGCACCCCGACGGCAGCCCAGCGGGCGAGCTCCTCGTCCGAGGTGCGGTGCAGCGGCGGGGACAGCAGGACGACACCGGCGACCGTGCCGGCCTCGACGTGTTCGAGCGCGTGCTTGAGGATCACCTCGGTGCCGAAGGACCACCCCACCAGCCACGGCGTCGGCAGGTTGCGGTCGACGACCTCGGCGACGGCGGCGCGCAGGTCGAAGCCCTCGGACACACCCTCGCCGAAGACGCCCTCGGACGTGCCGCGCGGCGACGTGACGGACCGGAAGTTGAACCGCAGCACCGCGATGTCGGCGAGGGCGGGCAACCGTGCCGCGGCCTTCTTGAGGACGTGCGAGTCCATGAACCCGTGCGCGGTCGGCAGGGGGTGGAGCGTCACGATGGTCCCGCGGGCCGGGGCGTCGGCCGGCTCGGCGAGCTCACCGACGAGCGTCAGGTGGTCGTCCGTGACGAGCTCGATCTCGGTACGACGGGCCGGCAGCACGGTGGCGGACCGGATCTCGTTGTCGTGCGGCACGTCGTGCTCGGTCATGCGATGCTCCAGCAGTGGTTGTGCCAGTGCCGGCGCGACGCCAGGTCGGCGGCGTCCCCGAGCACGCCGTCCGCACGCCAGACCACCACGTGGGCGGTGCCGGGCAGGACGCTTCCGCCGCACCCTGGGCAGATGTACTCCTTCTGCGCCGACGCGGCCGAGATCGGCTGCACCTGGTACTCGCGACCGTGGCGGACCTCGGTGCGCATCCACGAGCTCATCAGCCGGTCGAGGGTGGTCTCCTCGTCAGGCTCGACGTCGCGACCACGGGGACGCCGCGGTCGGTTGCTGCGCGGCACCCGAGCAGCCGATCAGTACCAGTTGTTGGCCTGGCTGTGTCCCCAGGCACCGCAGGGGGTGCCGTAGACGCCGGCGATGTAGTTGAGACCCCAGGTGATCTGCGTCGCCGGGTTGGTCTGCCAGTCGGCGCCGGCCGTGGCCATCTTGCTGCCGGGGAGGGCCTGCGGGATGCCGTACGCACCGCTGGGGTTGTAGGCGTTCACCCGCCAGCCGGACTCCTTGTTCCACAGCGAGACCAGGCAGTTGTACTGGTCGGTGCCCCAGCCACGAGCCGTGACCTGCTGCAGGGCGATCGCCTGCGCGCTGCCCGGGTCGGGCGTCGCAGCGGTCGCGGCGAGCGTGTTGGCGGCCGAGACCGGCTGGTTCTCGGTGGCCGCGGCGTCCGCGCTGTCGTCGGTGGTCTCGGCGTCGGCGTCGGCTTCGTCCTCTTCGACGACGGGCTTGACGACCTTCGGGGCCGGGACGGTGACGTCGTAGCCGTCACGGTCGGCAGCGGCCACGGCGTAGGTGCCGTGCGCGGTGTACTGCTGCGGCGCCGGCGGCGTCTTCACGAGCACCGGGGTGTCGACGGCGGCCTGTGCCACGTCGGCCTGCAGCGGGTTGAACAGCGAGCCGCCGACGAACAGGAACACGCCGACGAAGGACATCATCGGGGCGACCGCGCGCTTGCGGGCGACGGCGTTCACCGACGACGCGGCGGGCTTCACGAGCTTCGGCGTCGCACGGCGCTGCACCGTCGCGGTGCGCTGCTTCGCGGGACGCTGGTCGGCGTCGACCAGAGCATCGTGCGCGAAGGACGCCACACGCTCGTCGGAGACGCGGGTCGCCGCCACCGACTTCGGCGTGGCGACCGGACCCGTCGTCGCGGGCGCTGCCTGCGGGGTCACCCCGAACGCCGACGTCTCCGTCGTGCGGGTTCGCTGCATTGCCGCGCGGCGCTCACCGGAAGCCTGGAGGCTGAGGTGCTCGCGGGTATCGCGGTCGGAGCTTGAGTCTGCCGTGTGCCTGCCCATGAGTAGGACCAGGGTAACGGAACGATCACGGAAAGCGAAGCACCTGGGGACAGCGCGTCGTCACCGGACAGCGAGCATCACTTCGACGACGGCGTCGAGCAGGGCGTCGACCTGCGCCTCGCGGTACCCGCCGTGCTTCGGGCGGAAGACGATCGAGCGGACCTCGGTGAGGCTGAGCGGCTTGCCCTCGCGGAAGTACCCGGCGAGTCGGGCGGCGAACGCGTCGACGTCCTTCGGGTGGTAGCCGGTGCCGAGCACGCTGACCCGGCTGAACCGCTGCCCGTCGGGCCGCTCGAGCCGCGCCACGACGTCGGAGGCCTTCGTCCGTGCCTCGGCGTACCAGGCCTTCTTGCCGACCTCGCTCATCTCCCGCTCACGCTCGCGGGCCGCGAAGGCGTCCTCGAGTCGCTCGAGTGCGGCGTCGACGTGCGACGTGGAGTAGCCGCCCTTGCGCATCGAGAACGCCGTGGCGCGGATCTTCGCGGCCTCGATGCCGGGGGCGCTGTCGTCGGCGGAGTACGCGCGCCGGGCGTCCTCGAGGAAACGCTCGACTTCGTCGACGTCGTAACCGAGGGCGGAACGGGCTGCGGTCGGGAAGGTGGTGGCCACGGCGTCATTCTGCCAGTCCCCGACCGTGGCACAACCTGGACGCGCTGAGTGCGGCGTTCAGCCCGGCCCGACAGCGGTCAGTGGTCAGTGGTTGACGACGAGGTACAGCACGTAGGCGACGGCGGCGGACGGCAGGATGCTGTCGATGCGGTCGAGCAGGCCGCCGTGTCCGGGCAGGAACGACGAGATGTCCTTGATGCCGAGGTCGCGCTTGATCATCGACTCGGTCAGGTCGCCGAGCGTGGCCGAACCGGAGATGAGCACACCGAGCAGGACACCGGTCCACCAGGGCAGCCCGAGCATGAACACGGCCACCAGGATGCCGACGATGATGCTCGCTGCCACGGACCCGGCGAAGCCCTCCCACGTCTTCTTGGGGCTGATGCGGGGAGCCATCGGGTGCTTGCCGAGGTTCAGCCCGGTGGCGTACGCGCCGGTGTCGACCGCGACGACGACGAGGATGAACCCGATCACCCAGAGGTTGCCGTCCGGCTGGGCGGAGAGCAGCACGACGCACGCGCCGAGCAGGGAGATGTAGGCCTGCACGAACAGCCCGTTCGTGAGGTCTCGGGCGACGTTGCCGGCCGGGGGCTTCTGCCGCGCGACGGCGACCTCGAGCATTCGCCAGACGCTGATCAGGACGATGCCGCCGAGCAGGGTGAACAGCGCCGCGACCTGGCCGAGCAGGAACGCCGCCGGCACGATCGCGATCGCGACGGCGACGCTCGGGATCCGCGGGACGTCGCGGCCGGCGAACCGCATCGCGCTCGTGAGTTCGTAGACGCCGACGCCCAGCAGGAACGCAGCGACGACCATGAAGGACGGCGGCCAGAGGAGCAGCGTGCCGAGCATCACGACCGCGAACGCGAGCGCGATGCCGATCGCCGCCGGCAGGTTGCGCCCGGTCCGCGCGGTCAGCGCTTCGTTGCGCGCGCCGAAGTCGGCCTTGCGCTGGCGGAGCTGCGCCTCGAAGTCGGTGCGCGCCGCTCGTGCGCGCGCATCGAAGTCCTGACGGAGCCCCTTCTTCACGGGCCCGCTCGACGCGGGCCCGTGCTCTGCTGTGGGGCGGTCATCGCCCTGGTCGGAGCGCCGCATCAGACCTCGAGGAGTTCGGCTTCCTTCTTCTTCAGCGACTCGTCGATCTGGTCGACGTGCTTCTTCGTCAGGGCCTCGAGGTCCTTGTCGCCGCGCGAGATCTCGTCGTCGGAGATCTCACCCTTGAGTGCGTCGAGGTCGTCCTTGGCCTTGCGGCGGATGTTCCGGACGACGACCTTGTGGTCTTCGCCCTTCGTCCGAACGAGCTTGACGAACTCCTTGCGGCGGTCCTTGGTGAGCTCCGGGATCGTCACGCGCACGATGTCGCCGTCGTTCGTCGGGCTGGCACCGAGGTTCGGGAAGGTCGCGATCGCGCGCTCGATCTCCTTGAGCGCCGTCTTGTCGTACGGCGTCACGATGAGCGTGCGGGCCTCGGGCGTCTGCAGCGACGCGAGCTGCGCGAGCGGCGTCGGCGTGCCGTAGTACTCGACCGGGATCTTCTGGAAGAGTGCCGCGTTGATGCGGCCGGTGCGGACGGTCGAGAAGTCGTCCTTGGCGACCTCGACAGCCTTCGCCATCTTCTCGGTGGCTTCGGTCAGGACATCACTGATCACGGTGTTACTCCTTCGGTACTGGCGTCGAGTCTAGTCAGCGCCGGGGGTCAGTTGCTGACGACGGTGCCGATGCGCTCGCCACGGATCGCGGCCTGGACGTTGCCGTCGCCCTCCATGCCGAAGACGTGCATCGGCATGCCGTTGTCCATGCAGAGCGAGAACGCGGTGGCGTCGACGACCTTGAGGCCCTTGAGTAGCGCGTCCTGGTAGGTCACGTGGTGCAGCTTCTCGGCGGTGGCGTCCTTCTTCGGGTCGGCCGTGTACACGCCGTCGACGCCGTTCTTGGCGACGAGGACCTCGTCCGCCTTGATCTCGAGCGCACGCTGCGCCGCCACCGTGTCGGTGGAGAAGTACGGCAGTCCGGCACCGGCGCCGAAGATGACGACCCGGCCCTTCTCGAGGTGCCGCTCGGCGCGCCGCGGGATGTACGGCTCGGCGACCTGGGTCATCGCGATGGCGGACTGCACGCGGGTCGCAGCGCCCGCCTGCTCGAGGAAGTCCTGCAGCGCGAGTGCGTTCATCACCGTGCCGAGCATGCCCATGTAGTCGGCGCGCCCGCGGTCCATGCCGCGCTGCGAGAGCTCGGCTCCGCGGAAGAAGTTGCCCCCGCCGACGACGATCGCGATCTCGACCTCGCGCGCGGCGACGGCGATCTCCTTGGCGATGGTGCCGATCACGTCGGGGTTCACCCCGAGGGAGCCGGCGCCGAACGCCTCTCCCGACAGCTTCAGCAGAACGCGGCGTCGTCCGGTCTTCTCGTCGGTCATCTGGTCCGCACCCTTCGTCGTGGTCTCGTGGAAATGTACTCGCGGATGTGTCGCGCGCGTGTCGTGCCGGCGCGCGCGAAAAACGGGGCCAGGAACCTGGTTGGTTCCTGACCCCGTCACGGGTTCGTTACGCGCCGACCTTGACGCGGGCGAAGCCCTGGATCGTGATGCCGGCGTTCTCGGCGGCCTTCGCGACGGAGATCTTGTTGTCCTTCGCGTAGTCCTGGTCGAGGAGCGACACCTGCTTGATGTAGGCGTTCACCCGGCCCTCGACGATCTTCGGGAGCGCAGCCTCGGGCTTGCCCTCTTCGCGCGTGATCGCCTCGACGGTCGCGCGCTCCTTCTCGATGGCCTCGGCCGGGACCTCGTCGCGGGTCAGGTACGTCGGGTTCGCGAACGCGACGTGCTGGGCGATCGAACGTGCCTCGGCGGCGTTGTCACCCTCGTACGCGATGACGACGGCGATCTGCGGCGGCAGGTCCTGGCTGGTCTTGTGCAGGTAGATCTCGAAGGCCGAGCCCTCGACACGGCGGACCGTGCGGACCTCGAGCTTCTCGCCCAGCGCGGCAGCCGACTCGTTGACGACCTCGAGGACGGTCTTGCCGTCCAGCGGTGCGGCGTTGGCAGCAGCGACGTCGGCGGCACCGGCAGCGGCGACCGCGCCCAGCACCTTGTCGGCGAGGGTCGTGAACTTCTCGTTCTTCGCGACGAAGTCGGTCTCGCTCGCGAGCTCGACGACCGTGGCGGCGCCGTTCTCGGAGGTCGCGACGACGACACCCTCGGAGGTGGCACGGTCGTCGCGCTTGGCGACGGCCTTGGCACCCTTGATGCGGAGCAGCTCGACGGCCTTGTCGTAGTCGCCGTCGGCCTCGACGAGCGCGTTCTTCGCGTCCATCATGCCGGCGCCGAGGTCCTCGCGGAGCTTCTTCACGTCAGCAGCGGTGAAGTTTGCCATTGACTGGAGTCCTTTCTGGACTGTACGTGTGTGGAGAGTGGAGTGCAGTCGGGGCGCCGGACCCGGTGGGGTCCGACGCCCCGGCGACTCACTCGGCGGGGGTGGTCTCCGCGGCTGCCTCGGCCTCGGCCGTCGGCTCCGCGTTCTTCGCCTCGTCGGCGATCGGCTCGCCGATCTCCTTCGCGGCGACCTGCGCGTCAGCGTCGTTCTCCTCGACCGGGGCGGCGGGCGCCTCGGTCGTGGCGGCGGTCTCGCCACCGAGGAGCTCCTGCTCCCACTCGGCGAGGGGCTCGCTGGCCTCGTCCTCGTCGCCACCGTTGTGGCGGGTCTTCAGGCCCTCGGCCGCGGCGTCGGCGACGATGCGGGTCAGCAGACCGACGGAGCGGATCGCGTCGTCGTTGCCCGGGATCGGGTACGTGATCTCGTCGGGGTCGCAGTTGGTGTCGAGGATGCCGATGATCGGGATACCGAGCTTCTGCGCCTCGTCGACGGCGAGGTGCTCCTTCTTGGTGTCGACGATCCAGAGCGCGCTCGGGGTCCGCGTGAGGTTGCGGATACCACCGAGGGTCTTGTGGAGCTTGTCCAGCTCGCGCTTCTTGATGAGGAGCTCCTTCTTGGTGAAGCCCTTCGTCGTGTCGTCGAAGTCGATCTCCTCGAGCTCCTTCATGCGCGCGAGGCGCTTGGAGACCGTCTGGAAGTTCGTGAGCAGACCGCCGAGCCAACGCTGGTTGACGTACGGCTGGCCGACGCGGGTCGCCTGCTCGGCGATGGAGCCCTGCGCCTGCTTCTTGGTGCCCACGAAGAGGATCGTGCCACCGTGCGCGACCGTCTCCTTGACGAAGTCGTACGCGCGGTCGATGAAGGCCAGCGACTGCTGCAGGTCGATGATGTGGATGCCCGAGCGCTCGGCGAGGATGAAGCGCTTCACCTTCGGGTTCCACCGACGGGTCTGGTGTCCGAAGTGGACGCCGCTGTCGAGCAGCTGGCGGATGGTGACGACGGCCATGTGCCGTCCTCCTTCTGTGTTCTCGGCGCGCAGCCGTGCTCTCGCACGTCGCTGCGGACCTGTTGCGGTTGTGTCGATCACGACCGTCGGTCGTGGTCCCTGGTGTCCTGGCACGCGACCGCCCGCTCGTGAGAGCGGGACCGATGGTCGGGTACCGAGCCCGTGAGGGCTTGGTGGACACGCGAAGTCAGCGCGCATCAGCACGCTGCTGGATAGATGCTAACAGAAGGGAGGCCCGGATCACGCGCGCCTCGCGGCTGACGTGATCCGGGCCTCCTGTCCGGCGATCCGTGCGGAACGGACGCGGTACGCGACCGGCCGATCAGGCCTTGGCGTCCACCGTGTCGCCGTCGGCGGAGATGCCCATCTCCTCGAGCGAGCGGCCCTTGGTCTCCGGGATCTTGGCGATGACGAAGAACAGCGACAGCAGCGCGAACAGCGCGTAGATGCCGTAGGTGACCGTCAGGTTGAAGCCCGAGAGCACCGGGAACGAGATCGTCACGATGAAGTTCGCGATCCAGTTGGCGGCCGAGCCGATGCCGAGCGCCGTGGCGCGGATGCGGTTCGGGAACATCTCGCCGAGCAGGACCCACATGAGCGGACCCCACGTGGCGCCGAAGGACACCACGAAGAGGTTCGCGAAGATCAGCGCGATGACGCCCCACGAGCCGGGGAGGCTCGGGCTGCCGTCGACGATCGTCGCCTGCGAGAACGCGATGGCGACCATGGTGAGCGAGACGAACATGCCCGCGGAACCGGCGACGAGCAGCGGCTTGCGGCCGACCTTGTCGACCAGGAAGATCGCCACGAAGGTAACGGCGACGTTGACCACCGAGGTGATCGTGGAGATGAGGAACGAGTCCTCCTCCTTGAAGCCGACCGCCTGCCAGAGCGTCGTCGAGTAGTAGAAGATCACGTTGATGCCGACGAACTGCTGCAGCACGGCCAGGATGATGCCCACCCAGACGATCGGCTGGAGCCCGAAGCGGTTGCCCCGGATGGAGCCCTTCTTCTCGTTGGCTTCCTTCTTGATGCCGTCCTGGATCTCCTCCAGGCTCGTGTTCACGGTGTCGCGCGGGACGATCTTGCCCATCACCACGCGCGCATCGTCAGCACGGCCCTTGGTGAGCAGGTAGCGCGGGGACTCCGGCAGCGTGATCGCCAGGACGCCGTAGACGACCGAGGGGATCACCCCGACCAGGAACATCCAGCGCCAGGCGGCCAGGCCCCAGACCTCGGCCGAGGCGCTGCCCGCGGTGACGGCGAAGAGCTGGTCGGACAGGAGCGCGGCGAAGATACCGAGCGTGATCGCCAGCTGCTGGAACGAGGCCAGCCGCCCGCGGATCGCCTTCGGGGAGACCTCGGAGATGTACGCCGGCGCGATGACCGAAGCGGTACCGATGCCGAGACCGCCGACGAGACGCCAGATCACGAGGTCCCACGTCGCGAACGCGAACGCCGAACCGATCGACGAGACGAAGAACAGCACGGCGGCCCAGAACATGATCCGGGTGCGGCCGTAACGGTCGGCGAGGCGGCCTGCGAAGTAGGCGCCGAACGCGCAACCGATCAGGGCCGATGCGACCGCGAAGCCGCTGGCCGCGTCGGAGAGGTTGAACTCGCCCTTGATCGCGTCGACGGCGCCGTTGATGACGGACGAGTCGAAGCCGAACAGGAAGCCACCGACCGCCGCCGCGATGGCGAACAGGGTGACCTTCCCCTTGAACGCACGGTCTTCGCCGTGCCCGGTGGTCGTGGTGGACACGATGCTCCTGGGTTCTGCCGCCGTGCAGTTGTGCAGCACGGTGCCCCGGCGGTCGGCTGGTTCGCCGTCCGAGCGGCGTTGCGTGTTCCGGAGCGGCCCCGACTGTACTCCTCGCTCGGGATCTGGTCATAACCGGGGGCGTGATCGGGACGGCGCGGGGCTTGCGCGCCGACGCGGAACGACACTGTCGCCGTCGTACGACGTCGGTTCTGTCGTTTCCGTCCTCGGCACGTTCCTCCCCAAGCCTGGAGGCGCGACTCCCCCTCCACGGATCGCCCACGCCCGCCCCGGGGCCGGGTTCCACCGCCCAGGCTGGGGACATGCGATCGAACGCACGTCCCGTCCTGCTGTCCGTGGTGTGCGCGGCGGTGCTGAGCGTGACCGTGGTGTGCGCGGCGGTGCTGGGCGGGACGGCGGTGTTCGGTGCCGCGCCGTCGACGGGAGCCGGGGTGTCGGCGGGCGCCGGGGCGTCGGTGGGCACTACGACCGCTTCGGGCCGGGTCGAGGCTCGCTGGGTCTGGCCCACCGGATCGCGGATCGTCGAGCGCGCCTGGGAAGCACCGTCCTCGGACTACACCGCCGGCCACCGGGGCCTCGATGTCCCGGCCGCCCTCGGCAGCACTGCCTCGGCGGTGGACGACGGCACCGTGGCGTTCGCCGGCCCGGTCGGCGGCCGCACCGTCGTGACGATCGACCACGGCGACGGACTGGTCAGCACGCTCGACTCGGTGACGCCCCTGGTCGCCGCCGGGGACGAGGTCGTGCAGGGCGCGCCGGTCGGGCGCGTCTCGGTCGGGCACTGTCCGGCGTCGGCACCGTGCCTGCACCTCGGTGCTCGCGTCGACGGTCGCTACGTCGACCCGATGGCGTACCTGCCACCAGCCGAGTGGCCGGTGCTCCTGCCCGAGTCGGCCTGGCCCGGGTGAGTCGAACCGACCGGAAGCCGATCGAAAGCTGACCTGCAACCGACCGGGACGCACGTCGGCCCACCGTCAGGCGCGCGGGTGTGCCGTTCGGTAGACCTCGCGCAGCCGGGCCGACGACACGTGCGTGTAGATCTGCGTCGTCCCGAGGCTGGCGTGACCGAGGAGTTCCTGCACCGCGCGCAGGTCCGCTCCGCCGTCGAGCAGGTGCGTCGCCGCGGTGTGCCGGAAGGTGTGCGGCCCGCTCGGCCCCTCGCCCGGCAGGTCACCGAGCAACCGCGCCACCACGCGGTAGGCACTGCGGACGCCGAGTCGGGCACCACGGTCCCCGAGGAACAGCGCCGTGCCTGCCGGTCCCTCCGACCGTGCGACGAGGGCGGGCCGTCCGCGCTCGAGCCACGCCTCGAGTGCGTCCCGCGCCGGCACCCCGAACGGCACCACGCGTTCCTTCCCGCCCTTGCCGAGCACCCGCACGGTCAAGCGTCCGCGATCGACGTCGGTCACGTCGATCCCGACGAGTTCGCTGACCCGGATGGCCGCCGCGTACAGGAGCTCGACGAGGGCCAGGTCCCGCAGCGCCGCCGGGTCGTCCGTCGCCGCTCGGGCACCGAGCCCGTCGAGCAGGGCGCGCACCTGGTCGGCCGACACCACGCGGGGAAGGTGCGCCCCGCCCTTCGGTGCACGGAGCCGGACCCCGGCGTCGGTCGTCGTCACCCCGGTCTCGCTCGCCCACCGCGTGAACGCCCGCACGGACGAGGACCGCCGAGCGATCGTGGACCGGGCGAGCCCCCGGTGGTCGGCGTCCCACAGCCAATCACGCAGGAGGTCGAGCTCGACGTCGGCGACGCGGTCGACCCCTCGGGCGTCCGCGAAGGCCACGAGCTGCTCGAGGTCGTTGGCGTACGCGCGCAGGGTCTGCTCGCTGAGGCCCCGCGCGTGCCGGGCGTGCCCGAGGAAGGCGTCCACCGCCACCACCAGTCGACCGTCCGTCCGCGCAACCACGACGTCAGCGTACGGCTGTCGACCGTCATGCCCGGCCCCACCCGCCGCCGCTCGCGACGACGAGTCCCTGCAGCTGCGCCAGGGCGAGCGCGTCGGCGACGTCGGCCGTCGACATGCCCGCCCGACGGGCGATCTCGGCCTCGGGCAGCGCGCGACGACCGAGCGCGTCGAGCACCCGGAGCACCTCGGGGTCCTGCCGACCGGACAGGAGCGGTTCGTCCGGCACCGCTCCCCCGCTCGTCCCGGTCGCCGGCCTCGCCGCCGCGACCGGATCCCCTGGGTGCACGACGATCTGCGCCCGTCCCTGTGCGATGAGCCGGTGGCACCCGACCGATGCCGAGGACGCGAACGCTCCCGGTACCGCGAACACCGGCCGGCCGAGCTGCGCTGCGTGGTGGGCCGTGTTGAGCGCCCCGGACCGGGCGCCCGCTTCGACCACGACCGTGACGTCGGCCAGCGCGGCGATCAGCCGGTTCCGGGCCAGAAACGCCCCAATAGATGTGTGACGTTGACACTCGACGGGCCTGACCCGCGTACATCCCTCATGACAGTGCGATGTGCCCTCTACCTCCGACAGTCCGTTGACCACGCCGAGGGCATCGACCGCCAGGAGGCCCGCACCCGCGGCCTAGCTGACCAGCGGGGCTACTCGATCACCCGGGTCTACCGAGACAACGCCCAGAGCGCCAGCAAGGCCCGAGGAGTCAACAGCGCTTGGGGTCAGATGCTCCGGGACTTGGAGGCAGGGGCCTTCACTCACATCATCGCCGTGAACCTCGACCGCCTGACCCGCTCCCAGCGTGACCTCCTCACGTTGATCGACGCCGGGGCGAAGGTGATGACGGTTGACGGCGAAGTGGACCTCAGCACGCCGGACGGTGAGTTCCAGGCCACGATGTCCACGGGGTTCTCCCGCATGGAGGTCCGGCGCAAGAGCGAGCGCCAGAAGCGCGCCAACGAGTACCGAGTGTCGAAGGGCAAGCCGGTGCCGGGGCGTCGTCGCTACGGGTACCAGCAGGACAACATGACGCCAGTCCCCGAAGAGGCTGCCGTGGTCCAGTTCATATTCCAGCGCTTCGTGGAGGACCGCTCCGTCCGGGCCATCGCAACCGCTCTCAACGCTGAGGGCCGCTACCCGACCACGGGGACTGACAGGTGGACCACGCGACGCGTCCGGGACACGATCATGAACCGCTCATATATAGGGGAGGTCCGGCACCTGGGGACATGGACCCCTAGCGAGTACGTGGTGCCCCTCGTGGACGCCGACCTCTTCAAGCGGGCCAACGACATCCTGGCCGACCCCACGCGCAAGACCAGCCCTGGGGCCGAGGTCAGGCACCTTCTCAGCGGCCTCGTGCACTGCGGTGTCTGTGGGGCACGGTTCACCTACATGCGGGACTACCGGTGCCGCGCCAACGCTAGCCACCCCGTCATCAAGAAAGCGATCCTGGAGCCTCTGGTCCTCAACCAGGTGGTCGGTGCGCTCCTCATGGGTCCCGGCACGATCTTGGGTGCGATCGGTGACCAGGGGCATTCGGTAGCAGACCTGGACGCCGCTCTGACGGAGATTCGTACCCGTCGCGAAGGCATCATGCTCCTGGTCCGCGAAGGCCTCTCTACGCCCCAGGCAGAGCGCCCGACGCTGTCCCGCCTCGTGGAGGAGGAGAAGCGGCTTGCAGCGCGCCGGGACTCGATCCTCCAGACCTCCGTTGCCGCTGAGGTTCTGTCCGACTTGAAGTCCAGCATCTTCGACGGTCACACCGCCGACTTCGCGAAGGCTGCCGATGCTGCCCGCGCCATCGCTGAGCGAGTGCAGGCCCTACCTCTTCACCGTCACCGGGAGTTGGTGTCACTTCTTCTCGACATCGAAGTCCACTCCGGGCGATCCACTGACCGTGTGCACGTCAAGCACCGCGTCGTGACCAGCCTCAACTAGGTTTGGGCCATGTTCCCGTGGATGGATAACGTACGCACCCGACAGCGGCCGGGAGCGCCCTGGCTGGTTGAGCACTACTGCGAGAAGCACGGCTTCTTCGGCAACTCAGGCGTCGCCCCCGAGGCGCAGAGGCAGAAGCGGCTCCAGCACGAGCGGCTGACAGAGCACGTCATCGACAGCGAACTGTGGGCTGACATCTGGGGCGGCTCCCCACCCGATGCCTTCGCTGGGCCTGAATTCAAGGACTATACGGGTGACGCGGACCTCCTCCCAAGCGACGAGCGGGGCTGGAGCGACCGAGGCTGAGACCGAGAACAACGACGGCCCCGGACAAGGTAAGTGTCCGGGGCCGTCGTCGTCAGTCTAGAAGCCGAGTTTCTTCAACATCTCTGCCTCAACGCCGTCCATGAACTTGTCCACGGCTTCGTCCTCCGTCATCCCGTCCGGCACCGGGACATCGACTTCGAAGGAGAAGTCGTCCTTGCCCGCCATCAGTTCTTGTCTCGGTTCATCTGCTCAGCGAGAGCCTGCACAGCCTGAGCGAGGCTCTGCACCGCGTAGGCCAAGTTGGTGGACTTGATGTCTTCCGGCCCTCCTGCCGAGGACGCCGCCCAGTTCGCTGCCTGCTGTGCCTTCGCTGCCGCGTCGAGATAACCCATGACTTCTCCTTGTCCGCCTCAGCCTTTCGGGTTGACTGAGTGCTGGGCCACCCTACACACGAACGCCGAAATCACGTTCCCGATCTGAAGATGCGGAGCGGTCATGGAAAAAACCTTGACGCTCCCCGTCCGAACCTCCGGCTTGCAAACACACAAACACACAAACACACAGTACACAAACACACAAATACACTGAGAGTTCACCCCGTTTCCCTAATAACCCTCGACAAGCCCGACATTCTTCTGCAGGCTTGTCTCGGGTACAGAAACTGCCGACGGGGATTCCCTGAGGGCGGAGATGATCCCTAACCCGTGGTGCTTCGACTTACGCAGTCGTGCCTCCCCTTGGCGGAGCGGGTAGGGATACATTTCTGCCGTTGGGGCCGCAGGCACGGCAGGCCATGCATTCTTGCCAGGCTTATGTCCCGACCTGCGTACCGAGGAGCGAAAGGACCACGAGGATGAAACAGAACCTCATGCGAGAGCCAAGCGCGATCGCGCAGATGAAGCTCATCCACGTTCTGGCTCGGGAGTCGGACCACTGGATTCCACCTCGGGACTACAAGCGTCTTCAGCGCGGGACTGCAGCCGATCGCTCAGAGTTCATCACAACGTTGCAGTTCAAGCGCGACCTGCGGGAACTCCTCGCGGGCAAGCGGATGCAGGGCGACGCCACCAAGACGCAGATCCTCTACTGGATCGACGTCAGGGAGCGATGCAATACCCGCCCGACGATGGACGAGGTAAGTCAGAAATGGATGCTCTCCACTTCGGAGATGCAGGCTGCGATCTCCGAAGCAATGAAGGCCTTCAACGACTTGTGTGATCAACAGGGGCGGGACGTGAATGAGTGGCGACAGGCTCGTGGTCTCTACGATGACGAAGTCCGCCGCGAGGCGCATCGGCTTCAGGTCCAGAAGAAGAATCAACGCCAAGAAGAACGTCGCGGGGCCATCAAACTAGCAGAAAAGGCGGCCATCCTCGCTTGGAGGATCGAAGGGCCAGACGACCTGAAGGCGCAACAGCGTGCTTACAAGCACTGGGAAAGTAAGTGGGTACATCCCTATGATCGGCATAAGTAAAAGCAGCACCAGGGAGTCGGCATGACAACTGGTCGTCGTTGCCTGACCTGCAGCCACCCGAAGACCGTCGAGATCAACGAAGCGTTGATCTCAGGGCAGAAAGTGTCGGCGATCTCGCGCCGGTACGGCATACCCAGTGACGCACTCTTCCGACATGTCCGGAACCACCTCTCCACCGTGGTCGGATCCGCAGATCGGCTCGACTTTGCCACCGTGCTTCCAACGTTGACACGTCGCGTCCTTGACATCGCGGACGCGAACGCCAGCGCTAGGGAGGCGGCCCGAGCAAGCGGTCAGACAGCTCAGGCGGCTCGCCTCGGTGATGCAGAACTGCGGGCAATCACGGTACTGACACAGCGCCTCGGGATCGACGATGAAGACATCGCCGAACAACTGGAACTGCTGCCGCTACTTGCACGTGCGGTGGGGTCGACGGTGCAAGACCGGCCTGGCTTCGGCTACGCACTTGCGGAACGACTCCGTGTTTACGGGGCGCACGACCTCGCACACGAGATCGAAGAACACGCGGCTCGGTCCGCGAAGGACAAGGAGTTGAGTCCATGACAACAACGGAACCCCTGCGGGCTGGTGACACCGTGCACGTGCTCGCCGCGGCGACTATCTGCTTCGAGGGTGGCCTGTTCGGTCGAAGCGAAGTAGTAGGCCGTGGCGCGACGCTGGTCTTGACGAGCACGATGCTCGAACAGAACGAAGATCGGCGGACCGGTCGGAGCGTCTTCGATCTGGCCACCGACCCTGAGGAGCAGGAGCGCCGCTGGGGCAAGGTCCTCTACGCTCCCGGTCCCTGGCCGGACAACGAACCGACCTGGCGCTACGGGGACCAGGCGTGGGCTGAAGGTCGCGCGAACGCGATCGCAGCGGCATGGGACCTTCGAGACGAGCAAGCACGGACCGATGCACTTGCGGCAGCCCGCGCTACGTTCGGTCCCGCACTGACAAGCAAGACCACGACGGTGCTCCGGACAGGCTGAACCCAGACTTCCGCGGCCCTTCCTTCTCCTTGGAAGCCGCGGAACGTGAGTACGCGGGATGCGCCCTCCTGGCGTCGTGCTCACAGCAGGCTGCCCCTGACGAACTGTGTTGTCAGGGGCAGCTCTGTGTCTGCGTGCTCCCGCTTCGTGCTAGATGATCTGCGCGAAGCGATCAATCAAGAACTCGAACTGAGTCTCGCCCGTCTCATCTCGGGTCTCCACGAGTCGTCGCAGGTCGGCATCGTCAAGCGGTAGAACGTATCCTCGACCGTCCAACGCCGTGTCCCGGCAGCGGCGGATCACGTTGTCCTTGTCGTCCGCGAAGCCTCTGTAGCAGAGCAGGCCGACTTTCCCACGTTCCTCCGAGAAGCGCCCAGTGAGTTGATCGAACTCGGGGTTCGACAGTGGCCCCGTGTAGTTCTTGCACTCAACAACCACAAAACTCGATGGGACATGCTTGATTTCTCGTACCCAGTGGAAGAAGCCCGACTGAGCCTGGTTGACGTATCGGATGTCGATGCGCTTCCGGCCCTCGTGGATCTCGGACTCTCGCCGAGGCGAGGTCAAGGCCGGGAAGAACAAGGCGTTGAGCAGGTTCTGGATGGCCCAGTGGTAGTCGTCCGCCCCCTCTCGCCCAGGAGGGACTTCTTCGACGGATCGAAGTAGGCCCGGCCAGTCCGGCAGCGGAGTGTTGGTTGCTCGGGCAAGGTCCTCGTGCGAAGGCGGCTCGGTCTTTTTCTGGGCAGCCTTCCGGTACGACGCAAGGACTTCGGGGCTCTGCGCCGTGACCTCGGTGTTCCAGGGCTTCGCTGAGTCATCTCCCCGACGCTTCTCGCGATCTTGCCGGATCGACTTCTTCGTGACGTACAGGTCTCCTGGCTTACCTCGCTTCGAGGCTCGCTGCCTGACCAACGGCGAGTTCGGAGTGTCCAACTCTCGCCGCTGGAGGTACGGCAGCACGAAGTGCTGCAGGTACTCACCCGGGTCGAAGGTGTTGGTCTTGCGGACAACGGCCTTGGGGATGAGCAGGAGCTTTCCACTAGGCATGGGGAGGTCGACATGATCCGCGCGCCACTCATGACTATGGCGATCCCACATCTGCCCTGAGTCCACCCCTGGGATGAGTTCGATCTCGTAGCGTTGGCACATCTCCTGCGTGAACTCGATGAGTGGCCGGCGGACGATGTTGATCGTCATGTCAGAGAGGCGGTCGTGGCCGATATTTTCGATGAACAGGACGGACTCCTCAAGCTCATCCGCCAGGCCGTCAGCGATCGCGGGACTACTCGTGAACGCGTCGATGAGAGTTCGCGCAAGCCCGTCGCTGACACCGCTCCCCCGTGATCGCCCTCGCGACAGCCCTAAGTGCGCTTCGTTCGGCTCAGACAAACTGGAGAGCAGATACATGGCGTGGCCGTGGTCACCCGTTCGCACGGCGCGCGCTACCTGACTGTAGAAGTCCTGCAGTAGTGCAGTCGCCTCACGCGCCCAGTCGGTTTCCACGAAGCGGAAGGCATACGGATCGACAAATACCTTGGTGTCTGTCGCGAGGTCAACGTCTAGGAAGTCCAGCACCGGCTGAGTCACCCCAAGCCCGTAGTGCTCCGAAACTCTCATCGCTCTGCGCCCCGTGCGTTCATGAGGAGAACTTACGTGCCAGCGAGAAGCTGTTTCAGTAGTGACACACCGTCATACGAGTCTCTCAAACGATCGTCTTCGGACAGACCAAGGAAGACCCCCAGTGCCCCCCTGATGGCCGTCCGAAACCCGTGTACGCAATCTATGTAAACATAGGACCGTTTGCGTTACACTCGGGACATGACGAACCAGCGTGTCGGCTACGGCCGGGTTAGCACGACCGACCAGAACCCTGACGCCCAGTCCGACGCGCTTCTGAAGGCTCGGGCAGATGCGCTCTTCATCGATCGCTTCACAGGCACGAAGTCCTCCCGTCCGGAGTGGGATCGGGCGAAGGCACATCTACGCGCAGGAGACACGCTCGTGGTCACGCGCCTCGACCGGCTCGGGAGGTCGACGAAGGATCTGCTAGAGATCTCGGACTGGCTGCGGGTCCAAGGTGTCGACCTCGTGGTCACAGAACAGCCGATCGACACGACGACAGCAGAAGGCCGGTTGTTCTTCAGCATCGTGGCCGCAGTTGCCGAGTTCGAGCACGAACTGATCGTCGCGCGAACACGGGACGGCCTTGCCGCCGCTCGCGCCCGTGGGCGTAAGGGCGGCCGCAAGAAGAAGGTGTCCGGAGCCAACGCCGGCCACATGTTGCGCCGGTACGAGGACGGCGAGACCGTTACGAGCATCGCCGCTTCGTTCAACGTGACGCGGCCGACTGTCTACCGCGCGTTGGAGGGGGCACGAACAAGCCGAACTTCCCTCGAAGATGCCTGACCTACAGTCATGCTGGTGATCGGCGCAGCACGAAGGTGCGGACCCGCCCTGGTGCGCCGTAGCTTCAGGGGCAGATACCCAGAGGTCGTTCGCGCATGAGGCGCAGCGCGGCTGCGACTGCCCCTTCCGCCTCTCGGATGTGCCCTTGGCTGAAACGAACTTGCTGCGTTCCGTCCAGATTTGACGGAAGGACCACGCCCTCCTCCAGGACGATGATCGCACTTCCCCATCCGAGAGCGCCTTGCACAAAGCCAAGCTCGTGGACGACGTTCTGCCTTCCGTGCCATGACCCATCAGCCATCTCGTCCGACCGGGTGAACACGAGCACCCCGGCTGAGGAGGCCGCGATCATCCCGCGAACAACCTCGCTGATCGTTTGACCAACACGAGGCGAGCGCTCGAACGCCTCCACGTCGAACCCGTGATGGTCTCGCAAGGAGTCCCGCAAGTCCTTCCACTGAGCATCCCCTCCATGGCCAAGGAAGACCCGGAACGGGAGCGGTTCGATCGGTTGGAGCGGTTGCTGCCACGGCTCCGCGCTCGTCTGGAGCGCTTCTTCTATCTCCTCGATGGAGAGGGAGCTGGGTAGACGGTCGTCCGAAAAACTGGGCTCCAGGGCGATTGAGGTCGCCCAAGGCGTGAACTCGACCTTCAGCGACTGAACGTCCGACTCCCAGGCAGAAAACTCAACCGTGACCGACTCCACATCCGCTTCGGCGAGGACGTCGAACACCCGACGCTCATGGGCGCTCGTGCTCCCGCCAGTTCGAGTTCGCCCGCTCCGCGTGATGGAGGCGAGTCCAGTATCAACAAGGTAGGAGTGATCAGTGCTTGATCTGAACCGTTCCCACTTCGCGTCGTAGCCGTCCCACCAAAGCCGGTCCGCCTTCGTCTTCGCTTGGCTGAGCAGGATCGAGCCCTGCTTGATCCGTTCACCCGCATGCCTCGCCAGCACGTTGACGACCGCTTGAACAGTCTCAGCAGTAGGCCGCAGCCCAGCCAGTTGCGATGATTCCAAGATCACTCCTCTTCATTGACCAACGTAGACAAGGCGACCCCGGGAGCGATACTCGACACCCCGACGCATCTACTTGACATTCTGGGCGAGGAAACGCCACCGCGTCGGTCGCGTCCCCGGAGCCGACTCGGCGAGCAACGCCCCCTGCCGCGCCACGTTGTGGAGCAGCTGCGCATTCCCCACCGGGTAGAGCTGGTCGATGCCACCGGCCAGGACGGCGACCGTGGGCGTCCCGGCGGCGACGGCGACACGGTGCGCCACCGCGTCGATGCCGTAGGCACCCCCACTCACGATGAGGCATCCCGCGTCCGCCGCCGTCGAGGTGATCTCCGCCGCGGCCTCGGCACCGGCCACCGTGTTCGCCCGGGACCCCACGACCCCCAACGCCGGCATCCCGTCGCCGAGGCGTGCACCCGTGCTGCGCGTCCAGAGGACCACCGGGGCGTGCGGCCCGAGGTCGTCCATCGCGGGCGGCCACCCGTCGCTCTCGGGGACCAGCAGTCCGGCTCCGACCGCGCCGGCCGCCGCGAGCACGTCGCCCACCTCGACGGCGGCCAATCGGGGCCGCCACCGTTCCACCGCGGTCTGCAGCACGCCGAGCAGCACCGCTGGGTCCTCGGCACCCGGCACCTCGGCGTCGACGCAGCATCCCAGCAACGAATCGAAGTCTCCGTCGGCGGCGAGCAGCACCGCACCGAGCGCGCGCTCGGGGCCGAGGCCGTTGAGGAGCTCTCCGGCGACTGAGTCCCCCGGTTCGACGATGGCCGACCACGCGACCCGCGCCGCGGCCTGCACCGGGTCCACCGCGGCACCGCTCGGCCCGAGCAGGCGCGCCACCGTGTCGAGGAGCTCCGTGCCCGCCGGCATCACAGCGCGCTCCGCAGGGCCAAGGCGCCGCGGACGTGCGCACCCGTGGGCCGCTCCACCGCGTCGAGGTCGGCGAGCGTCCACGCCAGTCGCATCACACGGTCCCACCCGCGCATCGTCAGGGTCCCGAGGTCGAGTGCTCGGTCGAGGTCAGCCGTCGACCCGGGTTCGATGCGCCCCTCGGCTCGGAGCCACGTCCCGGTGACCTCGGCATTGCGCGTCCATCCTGTGCCGTGCAGTCGCTCCGCCATGCGGGCTCGTGCTGCCGCGACCGCCGCACGCGCGACCGCCGTCGTCGGGGTGCTGCCGTCCGCGTCCCGCATCCGACCCGTCGTCACCCGGGGCACCAGCACCCGGATGTCCATCCGGTCGAGCAGCGGCCCGGACATGCGGCCGAGGTACCGGCGGACGGTGCTCGGCGAGCACTCGCACGGCTGCCCGTGCGCACCACCGGCGTTGCCGCACGGACAGGGGTTCGCCGCCAGGACGACCTGGCAGCGTGCGGGGAACTCGGCCGCTCCCGCCGCACGGTGGATCGTGATCCGCCCAGACTCGAGCGGTTGCCGGAGCGCGTCGAGCACGGCCCGCGGGAACTCCGGTGCCTCGTCGAGGAACAGGATGCCCCCGGTGGCGCGCGACACGGCTCCGGGGCGCAGGACCCCGGATCCGCCGCCGATGAGCGAGACCGCCGACGCCGAGTGGTGCGGGGCTTCCCACGGTGGCTTCGTGCTCCACGACGCGGGGCCCAGCCCGGCGACGGACCGGACGGCGGCGACCTCGAGCGCGGTCTCGTCGTCGAGGTCGGGCAGCAACCCGGGCAGCCTCTCGGCGAGCATGGTCTTGCCCGCGCCCGGTGGCCCGAGCAGCAGTGCGTGGTGTCCCCCGGCCGCCGCGGCGATGAGCGCTCGGACGCCGACCGGGTTCCCCACGACGTCCGACAGCTCGGCCACGGGACGCGGCACGGCCGTGACCGGGACCGGCAGCACCGGGTCGACCTCGACCGTCGGCAGGAGCGCCCCGGCGTCGATCGCCGCCGCCCGCAACGAGTCCACGCCCCGGATCCGGACCCCGCCGACCACACGGGCCTCGGTCAGGTTGCCGACGGGCAGCACGACGCGGTCCACACCGGCGTCGCGCGCGGCGATCAACATCGGGATCACGCCGGGGACCGGACGCACTCGCCCGTCGAGGCCGAGCTCGCCGATGTAGACGATGCGCTCCGAGACGTCAGGCGCGAGACCGGCACCGGCGAGCACGGCCATCGCGATGGCGAGGTCGAACCCCGAACCGCGTTTCGGGATCGCCGCCGGGGTCAGGTTCACGGTGATCCGGCGGGCGGGCAGCGGGCACCCCGCGTTCGCCGCCGCGGATCGCACACGTTCCCGTGCCTCACCCAGCGAGGTGTCGGGCAGACCGATGATGCTGAACGCCGGGAGCTGACTGGTCAGGTGCGCTTCGACCTCGATCCGCCGACCGGTGACCCCGAGCAGCGCGACCGCGGCAGCGCGCCCGATGCCCGTCACAGGACACCAGCCAGGTGCTCGACGACCGTGCGGGGCCCGTCGACGTGGACCGCGACGACGTCCACCCGGACCGCGCGCGCCGAGACCTCGGGATGCGCGTCGAACCACTCGGGCACGAGTCGCCGCATCCGGGTGAGCTTCGCCGCCGTGATCGCCTCGAACGGGTGACCGGTGGCGGCACCGGAACGGGTCTTCACCTCGATGAAGGCGAGCGTGCAGGAATCCCACGCGACGATGTCGATCTCACCGCGCGCACATCGCCAGTTCCGCTCGAGCACGCGGAATCCCCGGGCTTCGAGCCAGGCCACCGCTCGCTCTTCACCGAATCGTCCGAGTCGGCCGTTCCGGAGCGACCGCCCCGGTGCTCGTTGCACGTCTTGTTCCATGTCGTTGCCTCCACGACAACGATCTCCGGAACGCACACATCGATCGGCGGACTCGGAGAGTCTGTGGAATCAGTGCGGACGAATTGCCCCTGTGGAGGAAAGAAGAAGGACCCGGGCGATCGAGATCACCCGGGTCCTGCTGCGACGAGCGTCAGTGCGCTGCTGCGTAGGCTTCCTGCACCTGCGTCGAGATGCGCCCGCGGGAGGAGACCTCGTACCCGTTCTCCTTGGCCCACTCGCGGATCTTGCCGAGTTCTTCGGAGTTGCCGCGCTTCGGGGCGGACTTCGGCGCGGAACCGCCGCCGGTGCGACGACCGGAGACCTTGCGCGCTGCGGCGATGTAGTCGGAGATCGCCTCGCGGAACTTGTCGACGTTGTCGTTCGACAGGTCGATCTCGTACGACGAGCCGTCGAACGCGAATTCGACCGTCCGGCCTTCACCGGTGGTGATGGGGGAATCGTCGAGGTCGTCGACGAGCTGGACGGTGACCTTCTGTGCCATGGGGTGCTCCTGTTCGTGGGGCGGTTATTTCCCCATCAGAATAGCGCGCACAATTCCCCGGCGGTCCGGATCAGCGGCGATTCACCGAGAAAGAAGCAGGAGAAAGGAAATTGACGATCACTCGTCGAGTGCGAGTTCCTTCGGCAGTTCGAGTTCGCGCGTCGTGAGTTCCTCGACATTCACGTCCTTGAACGTGAGTACCCGGACACCCTTCACGAACCGGTCGGAACGGTAGACGTCCCAGACCCAGACGTCGTTCATCGTCAGTTCGAAGTAGAAGTCGTGCTCCGTGTCACGGCGCACGAGTTCGACCTCGTTCGCCAAGTAGAAACGGCGCTCCGTCTCGACCACGTAGCGGAACTGCGACACCACGTCGCGGTACTCGCGGTACAGGGCCAGCTCGACCTCGCGGTCGTAGTCGTCGAATTCGTCCTCATCCATTGCGCCCACAGTCTACGGCGACGGAGGCCCGTGCGGACGACGGGCTCAACCGGCGAGGGCGTCGAGTTCGTCGAACCCGTCCAGCGCGACGCTCGAGGCCTGGTGCAGCCACGACTTCCGGTGCAGCGCGTGCGCCCCGATCGCCCGGATCGCGTCGTAGTGCGCCGTCGACCCGTAGCCCTTGTTCGACACCCACCCGTAGTGCGGAGCCTCGTCGTGCGCGGAGATCATGAGCGCGTCACGAGCGACCTTGGCCACCACCGACGCCGCGGCCACCGAGGCGCAGTCGCGGTCGGCCTTGACCCGGACGACGACCTCGAGCGGATCAGCGGCCGGACGGAGCGACGTGGGCAGGGCGCGGCTCAACCAGTCGAACGAGCCGTCGAGCACCACCACCGCGCCGTCGAGGGACACCCCGTCGGCGACCAGGGAGCCGAGCGCCTGCGCACCGGCTGCACCGAGAGCGGGCACGATGCCCTGCTGGTCGACGAAGTCCGCCGAGGCCATGCCGACCGCCGTGCGCGCCCAGCGCTGCACGACGGGCACGAGGTCGGTCCGGCGCGCCTCCGACAGCAGCTTCGAGTCCGCGAGCCCCTGGGGCACACGACCGATGTCGAGCGTCACCGCGGCCACACCGACGCCGACCGGACCGGCGATGGCTCCACGGCCGACCTCGTCCATGCCGATGACCGTCACGCGGCCCTCGGCGAGCAGACGTTTCTCGACCCGGAGCGACGGACGGACGGCGGTCACTCGTCGCGCTCCTCCACGCCGGCGAACACCTCGGGGTGGTCGTCGAGCCACGTCCAGCGGCTCGCCGGCCACGAGATGACGAACGCGCGACCCGTGACGTCGGACATCGGGACGAAGCCCCTCGACGGGGTGTCGCCGTTGTACCGGGAGTCCTTCGAGTCGTTCCGGTTGTCGCCCATCACCCAGATGGTGCCCTTCGGCACGGTGACCGAGAAGTCGGTCGCCGAGGCCGGGGCGCCGGCGGGGAGCTTCAGGTACGGCTCCTTGATCGGCACACCGTTCACCGACATCTGCCCGAGGTCGTTGCAGCAGGACACCTTGTCACCGGGCAGACCGATGACGCGCTTGATCAGGTGGTCGTCGCTGTCACCGGTGCCGAGACCGACCTGGGTCAGTGCCCAGTCGATGGCCTTCGCGGGCTGGGTGTCCGGCGTGACGCTCGGCACCTCGGACCCGGTGAGCCAACCGCCCGGGTCCTTGAAGACGACGACGTCTCCCCGCTTCAGTGCCACGGCGCCGGGGACGAGCTCGTTCACGATGACGCGGTCGTTGATCTGGAGCGTGTTCTCCATCGACGCCGACGGGATGTAGAACGACCGGATCAGGAACGTCTTCACCAGGAACGACACGAGCAGTGCCGCGATGAAGATGATGACGAGGTCGCGGAGGAATGTGAGGACACCGTTCCGTTGCTTCTCGGCACGTGGCCTGCGCCCGGAATCCTCTGTCGTGTCCGTCATTTCCGCTCTCGTTCGAACCACTGACTCCCCGCAAATGGGAAGAGCCCCCCGTCGATGCACAACCGTACATGGACGAGGGGCTCGCAGCGGCGTCCGGCTCGCGGACGTTCACTGTGAAGGCGATCAGGCGTCGCGCTTCTCCTTGATCTTGCGGCGGGCCGCCTTGCCGCGGAGCTCGCGCAGGTAGTAGAGCTTCGCACGACGGACGTCACCCTTGGTGACGATCTCGATGTGGTCGATGATCGGCGAGTGCACCGGGAACCAGCGCTCGACGCCGACCTGGAAGCTCACCTTGCGGACCTTGAAGGTCTCGCCGATGCCGTGGCCCTGCCGGCCGATGACGACTCCCTGGAAGACCTGGATACGCGAGCGCGTGCCTTCGATGATGTTGACGTGCACCTTGATGGTGTCGCCGGGACGGAAGTCCGGGACGTCGGTACGCAGCGATGCTGCGTCGACGTTGTCGAGGAGCTGGCTCATGGTGGGTTTCACTCTCTGCGGACGCGCACGGGTCGCCGCGGATCGAAGGTTCGGAAAGTGGTGGTGCGTGCCCGGTGTCGGCGACTCCCCCGTGGCAGAGTCCAGCCAGGGCACAGCGTTCAATACTGCCACAGAGAGCGCGGGAGACAAAACGACGAGGATGGACCCATGATCGAACTCCGCACCCCCGCCGAGCTGGACGGACTCCGCGTCGCCGGCCGGTTCGTGGCCGACGTCCTCGACGAACTGCTCGAGACCGTCGACGTCGGCGTCAACCTGCTCGACCTCGACCGTGTCGCGGCCCGGATGATCGCCGAACGCGGGGCGGAGAGCTGCTACGTCGACTACCACCCGTCGTTCGGCATGTCGCCGTTCGGCAAGAACCTCTGCACCTCGGTCAACGACGCCGCCCTGCACGGCCTGCCGCACGACCACATCCTGCAGGACGGCGACCTGGTGAGCCTGGACTTCGCCGCGAGCGTGGACGGCTGGGTCGCGGACTCCGCCGTCAGCATCCAGGTCGGCACACCGCGCGACGAGGACCAGGCACTGATCGCCACGGTCGAACGAGCACTGGCCGCCGGCATCGCCCAGGCGGCTCCCGGCAACAAGCTCGGCGACGTCTCGCACGCCATCGGTCACGTGGCGCACCAGGCCGGTCACGACGTGAACCTGCAGTTCGGCGGGCACGGCGTCGGTCGCACGATGCACGGGGACCCGCACGTGCCGAACGACGGCCGCCCGGGTCGCGGCCTGAAGCTCCGGCCGGGTCTGGTCGTCGCGATCGAGCCGTGGCTCATGCAGACAACCGACGAGCTCTACCAGGACGACGACGGCTGGACGCTGCGCAGCGTCGACGGCTCGCGTGCCGCGCACGTCGAGCACACGGTCGCGGTCACCGAGGCCGGCCCCGAGGTCCTGACCCTGCGTCGCGCCCAGCGCGACCAGTAGCGAGCCTGGAGGCGCGGCACCAGCTGGCACCGCGCCTCCAGTCCGTCACGCGTCGTCCTCCACCCCACGGAAGCGACAGATCTCGCGGCCCGCGGACCGTCACAACAGCGAAAGCGACAGATCTCCGCGGATGTTCCGCGGAGATCTGTCGCTTTCGCGAGACGGGTGACGCTACGCGTCGGGCAGCAGGTCCGGACGGACGCGCCGCGTCCGCTCCAGCTGCTGCTCGTGCCGCCAGGCACCGACGCGGGCGTGGTGCCCGCTGAGCAGGACGTCGGGGACGTCGAGGCCGCGCCACGACGCGGGCTTGGTGTACGAGGGGTACTCGAGCAGGCCGTCCTCGTGGGACTCCTCGACCAGCGACTCGGGGTTGCCGACGACGCCGGGGACGAGTCGTCCGACGGCCTCGATCATCGCCATCGCAGCGACCTCGCCGCCGTTCAGCACGTAGTCGCCGAGCGAGAGCTCGACGACGGTGGCGCGCGACGACGCCCACTCGAAGACGCGGGCGTCGATGCCCTCGTACCGCCCGCAGGCGAACACGAGGTGCTCCGACGTCGACGCGAGCGACCGCGCGATCGACTGCGTGAAGGGCGTGCCGGCCGGCGTCGGGACCACCAGGGTCGACGAGCCGTCGGGCCGGAAGAGCGCTTCGAGCGCCTGTGCCCACGGCTCCGGCTTCATCACCATGCCGGCGCCACCGCCGTACGGGGTGTCGTCGACGGTGCGGTGCCGGTCGGTGGTCCACGACCGCAGGTCGTGCACGTGCAGGTCGAGGAGACCGCCGGAGCGGGCCTTGCCCAGCAGGGACACGTCGAGCACGGAGAAGAACTCCGGGAAGATCGTGACGATGTCGATCCGCACTGGGACTAGTCCGTGACCGTCTCGGGGCGCGAGGTGTCCTCGGGGTCCTCGAACAGGCCCTGCGGGGGCGTGACCGTGACGGTGCCGGCCGCGATGTCGACCGCCGGCACGATGGCCGAGACGAACGGCACGAGGACCTCGCCGCGGGACGGCGTGTCGATCGCGAGCAGGTCCTGTGCGGGCATGTGGTCCACACGGGCGACCGTGCCGACCTCGACGCCGTCACGCAGGACCTTGAGCCCGACGAGCTGGTGGTCGTACCAGGCGTCGTCCTCACCGGTCTCGGCGTCGGCGTCCTGCTCGACCCAGAGGATGATGCGCGCCAGGGACTCGGCCGCGGTGCGGTCGTCGATCCCGGCGAAGAACGCGACGGGGTGACCGTTGTACCAGCGGAGTTCATCCAGCTCGAGGGTCTTGCCCGACCACGGTGAGTCGTCGGGGACCTGGAGCGTGAAGGTGGCGCCCGGGGTGAACCGACGATCCGGGTCGTCGGTGTAGAGCTCGAGCTTGATGCCGCCCTTGAGCCCGTGCGCCTTCGTGATTCGACCCACCCGGAGCTGGGTCGTCTCCCTAGGAATCGGTGTCCACCACGTCGACCCGCACGCGCTTGCCGTCGGCCAGGGCCGTGACGAGCGTGCGGAGCGCCTTGGCGGTGCGCCCGGCGCGACCGATCACGCGGCCGAGGTCCTCGGGGTGCACGCGCACCTCGAGGACCTCGCCGCGTGGGGAGGTGGAGCTGGCGACGCGCACGTCGTCAGGGTGATCGACGATCCCCTTGACGAGGTGCGTCAGCGCGGATTCGAGCAAGGACTACGCCTCGGTCGTCTCGTCGGCGGTCTCGGCGTCGTCGGCCTTGGCGGCGGGAGCCGTCTTCTCCGACTTCGGCTTGAGCACGGCCTTCTTCGAGGAGTCGACCTGGAAGGCCGGCTTCGGCTCGGCGACCTTGACCTTGGACTCGGTGTCCTTCTCGCCCTTGAACTTGGCCCAGTCGCCGGTCAGCTTGAGGAGGGCCGCGACCTGCTCGGTCGGCTGCGCGCCGACGCCGAGCCAGTAGAGCGCACGCTCGGACTCGATCTTGATGACCGAGGGCTCCTCGGTCGGGTGGTACTGACCGATCTCCTCGAGGACACGACCATCGCGCTTGGTGCGCGAGTCGGCGACGACGATGCGGTAGTAGGGCGCACGGATCTTACCGAGACGCTTCAGACGGATCTTGACAGCCACAATTGCTCCTGTTTGCTTTCGTTGTGGTTGAACTGGAACCGCGGGCGTGGGGGCACACACGGCGAAAGCTCGAGAGAGATCGCTCACAGCTGGATAGAGGGTCGAGCTGCGGCGATTCGACCGTTCATTCTTGCAGATTCCCGGCCGTGATGCGAGCCGACTCGCTACGGCGCGAGGCGCCGCACTGCTTCGAGGGCCTCGGACGTCGCCCGGACCGCGTCCACGCTCCGTGCGTCACGCGCGCCGCCGACGACGGCGTACGGCACGCCTGCGGCCTGGAGGCCCGTCACGAGTCCGTCAGGCGCGTCGCCCTCGGCGTCGGTCGCGCGCTCCTGCCCGGCGCAGACCACGACGGTGTCCGCCGGGACGCCGACCTCGTCCCCGTGCTCGTCGCGGATCCAGAGCACCCCGGGTTCGATGCGCAGGTACTCCTGCACGCCGCCGACCATCCGCACCCCGGCATCCCGCAGCCGACCGATCGCGACCCAGCGCGAGGTGATGCCGATCCCCTGGCCGAACTTGCCCGAACGCCGGAGCACCGTCACCTGCGACCCCGCTCGGGTGGTGCGCCGTGCCGCGGGGAGGCGCTGCGGCACGTCGCCGACGAGCTCCTCGGACACGTCGAGGTCCCACCGGGCCGCGAACTCGGCGGCCCGGACGACCTCGTCGGGCGACTCGGTCAGGAACGCCGCGGTGTCCACGCCGATGCCGCCGCCGCCGATGATCGCGACGGTGCCCTCGGGTACGCCGTTCCGCAGGGCCTGCTCGTAGGACAGCACGTGCGGCAGGTCGCTGCCGGGGACGTCGATGCTCCGCGGGACCACCCCGGCCGCGAGCACGACGGCGTCACTGTCGACGAGGTCCGGAGCCGTGGCCGGGCGTCCGAGGTGGATCGTGGCGCCCCGCTCCGCGAGTTCGGCATGGGCGGACCGCACCGTGGCGGCGTAGTCCTCCTTGCCCGGGACGAGTGCGGCGAGACCGAACTGGCCGCCGAGGCGGTCGGACGCCTCCCAGACGGTGACGTCGTGGCCCCGGCGTGCGGCGTCCACCGCGGCGGCGAGCCCGGCCGGTCCGCCACCGACGACGTCGACGTGCTTCGGGTCGGTGGTCGGGCGGGCGGGGAAGGCCACCTCGCGGGCGGCACGGGGGTTCACCAGGCAGGACACCGGTGCGCCGATGATCGAACGGTCGAGGCACGCCTGGTTGCAGCCGATGCAGGTGTTCACCAGGGCGAACCCGCCCGCGAGCGAGCGCGACACGATGGCGGGGTCGGCGAGGAACGGCCGGGCGAGGGCGACGGCGTCGATGATCCCATCGGCGAGGACAACCTCGCCGTCGCGCAGGTCCGTCATCCGGTTCGAGGCGATCACGCGGACGTCCGGGTACGGGGACGCGCGCACCACCGCGGCGATTCGTGTCGCGTACGCCAGCCAGGCCCCGTGCGGAACCGAGGCCTGCACGGTCGGGGTCCGGGACTCGTGCCAGCCGATGCCGACCGAGATGCCGTCGAGTCCGAGCGGCAGCAGGTCGTGCACGAGCGCGTCGACCTCGTCCTCGGTCGACGAGCCGGGCATCAGGTCGGCGCCGGACAGCCGGATGGTCACGGCGAGCTCGGGCACCGCGGCGCGCACGGCCCGGACGACCTCGATCGCGAAGCGCCGACGCCGTTCCGCGTCACCGCCCCACTCGTCGTCGCGCAGGTTCGTCAGCGGTGACTGGAACTGGTTGATCAGGTACCCCTCGGACGCCATGATCTCGACGCCGTCGAACCCGATCGCGCGGGCGGTGCGGGCCGCGGCGGCGAAGTCCTCGATGGTCCGCTCGACCTCACCCGACGTCAGCGCGGTCGGCACCACACCGCGGGCGGCCGCCCACGGCAGGGCCGAGGGCGCCACGACGCGCTGCGGGTCACCGTGCCGGTCGACCATGCCCGACGCGAGCGCGTACCGCCCGGCGTGGAACAGCTGCGCGAGGATCGTCCCGCCCTCGTCGTGCACGGCGTCGACCGCCACCCGGAACCGCTCGTCGGCTCCCCCGACGTCGAACACCGCGAAGTCGGGACCGCCACGGGCCTCGTCGTTCACCGCGATGCCGCCGGTGATGATGCACGCCGCCCCGCCGGCCGCCCGTTCGCGGTAGAAGGTGGCCATGCCGGCTCCACCGTCGTCGTGCACCTCGAGCCCGGTGTGCATCGACCCCATCACCACGCGGTTCGCCAGGTGCAGGGGGCCGAGGGTCCAGGGTGACGCGACGGTCCGGAGGGACTCCGGCACGACGGGGGCGGAAGCGACGCTGCTCATGCGCCTATTCTGCGGTGTCCGCGGCCGGAGCGTCGGCCGGCAGCACCGCGTCGCGGAGGGGCGACGTCGTGTCCGACCAGTACGGCGGGGCGATGACCGTCAGCCCGCCGTCGACCGAGAGCACCTGCCCGGTGATGTACCCGGCCTTGTCCGACAGCAGGAAGTCGACGGCGTCGGCCATGTCGTCGGCCGTCCCAGGGCGCTGCAGCGGGAGCTTCTCGAGGACGGTGTCCATCGGCGCCTGCCCGGGGACCTTCGTGTAGAAGTACTCGAGCGAGTCGGTGTCGATGAGGCCGCCGTTCACCGCGTTGACCGTGATCTGACGCGGACCGAACTCCACCGCCATGTACTTCATGTACGCCTCGCTCATGGCCTTGGCGGCACCGAGTGCGGCATAGGTCGGGAATGCCCGGAGTGATCCGTACGAGGTCACGACGACGATGCGGCCACCCCGGTCCATGAGTTCCGCGGCGCGCTGGGCGCCGAGCACGAACGAGCGGGCGTTCGTGGCGTAGCTGCGGTCGAGGTGGTGCAGCTTGAGGTCGGCGACGGGCTTGAACGCGCTGGCGGCGGCGTTCGCCACGAACATGTCGAGGCGTCCGTAGGTGTCGCGCACCAGGTCGAACAGGGCGTCGATCGACTCCGGCTGCTCGATGTCGACCTGCGCCGTGATGCCGTCGCCGCCTGCCGCCCTGACGTCGGCCAGGGACTCCTCGGCCAGGTCGGCGTTGCCCTTGTACGTCACCACGACGGTGACGCCGCGCTGGCCGAGCTTCTGCGCGAGCAGGCGGCCGATGCCGCGCGAAGCGCCGGTGATCAGTGCGATGGGCGAGCTGAGCGCGATGGGTGCGTTGGTGCTGTCGGTCACTGCGGTCCTTTGCGTGCGTGGGGACGGACGGGAGGCGCGGGGCGGGCCCGCCACGGGCCTCCAGTCCGGTGGTTGGTCGCGGTCTAGAACCCGGCCTTGCCGGTCACGACGGCGCGGCCGACGACCAGCTTCTGGATCTCGTTGGTGCCCTCTTCGAAGCGCTGCGCGCGTGCGTCGCGGTAGACGCGCTCGATGGCGTTGCGCTTCCAGTAGCCCTGCCCGCCGTGCACCTGCAGGGCCTTGTCGGTGACGCGCGCGAGCATGTCGACGGCGACCATCTTCGAGGCGCTGGACAGGGTGCCGGCGTCGGGGCGGTCGTCCTCGTAGGCGCGGGCGGCCTCGAGCACCAGGGCGCGTGCTGCGGCGATGTCGGCGTAGTTCTCGGCCAGGTAGAACTGGATCGCCTGTCGGCTGGAGAGCTGCTTGCCGAAGGTCTCACGCTTGTTCGCGTACTCGACGGCGAGCTCGTTCGCCCGCTCGGCCAGGCCGACGGCGCTCATCGCGACGGACACGCGACTCGGCAGCAGGAAGCCGCCGAGCGCGACCTCGAGGCCCTGGCCCTCGGCGCCGAGCAGTGCGCTCGCCGGCACGGGCACGTCGGTGAAGCGCAGGATCGCGTGGTCGGTGCCGCGGATGCCCATGGTGTCGGAGTCGTCGATCACCTCGGCACCCGGCAGCCCGCTGTTCGGCATGAGGAACGCGACCGTGCCGTCCTGGCCGCTCGTCCCCTCGAGGCGGGCGGCGATGAGCCAGTAGTCGGCCTTGACGCCGAAGGTGATGAGGTGCTTCTCGCCGTTCATCACGTAGGTGTCGCCCTCGCGCCGGACGGTCGTGCGGATGTCCGCTCCGGTGCCCGCGGTGGCCTCGGTCAGGGTGAACGCGACGAGCTTGTCGCCGGCGACGCTCGGCTTGACGACCTGTTCGGTCTGCTCCGGCGTCGCGTAGGGGGCCATCGCGCGCCAGGTGCCGTTGATGACGTGCACGAGCATGCGGATGGAGGCGTGCGAGCGGGAGACGACCTCCATGATCTCGAGGTAGCGCGAGAACGGGATCGCCCGTCCGCCGAGCTCCGTCGGGGCGGCGAGGCTGAGCCACCCGTTCTCCTTGAGCTCCTGGAACAGCTCGGGAGCGACCCGGCCGGTGCGCTCGATCTCGTCCGCCCACGCCTCGCCGGGGCCGCGGACCCACTCGGTGACCTCGGCCTTGAGCTGCTGGAAGGCGGCTTCGTCGAAGCCCGTGCTCGTCTGCTCGACGATCGTCATCGTGTCTCGTTCTCCTTCGTCGCGACGAGCGCGGCCGCCTGCTCGCGCAGGATGTTCTTCTGGACCTTGCCGACCGCGTTGCGCGGCAGCTCGGTGGTGTACTCGAGTCGCTCCGGCCAGTAGTACTTGCTCACGCCGGCCGTGTCGAGGTACTGCTGCATCCCGGCGAAGTCGAGCGGCTCCTCCGCGCGGGCGTTCACGACCCAGGCGCAGGCACGCTCACCGAGCCGCTCGTCCGGCATCGCGACGATCGCGACGTCCGTGACCAGCGGGTGCTGGTACAGCAGGTTCTCGATCTCGACGACGGGGATCTTCTCGCCGCCGCGGTTGATGACGTCCTTCACGCGCCCGGTGATCGACAGGAAGCCCTTCTCGTCGACCTTCGCCAGGTCGCCGGTCCGGTACCAGCCGTCCGCGGTGAACACGTCGTCGGTCAGGTCCGGGCGGTCCAGGTAGCCCGCGAACATCGTCGGCGAGTGCAGCTCGAAGTTGCCCTCGGTCCCGGCGGGCAGCTCGATCCCCGCGTCGTCGACGATGCGGATCGCGATGCCCGGCAGCGCCCGGCCGTCGTGACCGTACGCGTCGGCGGGGTCGTCGCTCGGGCTGGACAGGGCCCCGAGACACGTCTCGCTCGTCCCGAAGGCGCCCAGGATGGCACTGCCGAGCACCGTGCTCGCCCGCTGAGCCAGTGCACGGGGCACCGCGGCGCCCGTCGGCACGAAGATCCGGAGCGACTCGGGCTGTGGAGCACCGGCCTCGACCAGGTCGACGAGGTCGGTCAGGAACGGTGTCGCGCACTGCACGAAGGACGCCCGGGCGACGCCGAACGCCTGCTCGAGTGCGACGCGGCCGTCCCACACCGGCTGGATGACCTGCGGGGCACCGAGCCGGAACGCCAGCAGCATGCCGTACAGGAACCCGGTCTGGTGCGCGAGCGGCGACGGGATGTAGATGCGGTCGGCGCTGGTCAGCCCGGACTGCGCCATGTGCATGGCGGTCGCCAGCCCGAGCGTGCGGTGCGGGTGCTGCACGCCCTTCGGCTCCCCCGTGGTGCCGGAGGTGAAGAGCAGCTGGCACACGTCGTCCGGGCCGGGAGCGTGCGACGCGATCTCGTCGACGTCGACGTGCACGGCGGCGAGGGCGTTCTCGAAGTAGCGCCAGTGCCAGTCGCTCGCCACGACCCGTTCCAGGGCGTCGGCGGGCAGCGGCGGCTGGTTCGTCGGGGTGTCCCCCTGCCCGCGGGCCTCGGCGCGGAGCACGATGACGTGCTCGAGCGACAGGCGGCGGTCCTGCGCGGCGGCCTCGTCGATGACGTCGAGGAGTTCGAGCGCGGGACGGCGCTTCCGGAACACGTTCGGCAGGAAGACCACGCGGGCCTTCGAACGCGCCAGCGTCATCGTGGTCTCCCGGGGGCCGAACACCGGCATGATCGGGGTCGCGACGGCGCCGATCTGGATCGCACCGAGGGCGATCGACACGAACTCGCGCCAGTTCGGCAGCTGCATCGCGACGGATTCACCCGTGCGCACGCCGAGTTCGAGCAGCAGGGCGGAGACCCGGTCGGCCTCGTCCTGCAGCTCCTTCCACGTGGTGTTCACGGGCGTCGCACCGCCGACCTCGATCACGGCGAGGCCGTCGGGGTCGGTCTGCGACAGGGCGCGGACCCGCTCGCTCAGGACGAGGGGGTCGGCGTCGACGCCGGCGAGCTCGGGCACGGCGACGGCGGGCTGCGGGGCGGTGGCCTGCGGAGCGGCGGGCTGCGCGGCGGGCTGCGGGGCGGTGGGCTGCGGAGCGGCGGGCTGCGCGGCGGGCTGCGGGGCGGTGGGCTGCGCGAGCGGCAGCTCTGTTGGCTCGGGCGCCGCAGACGTCTCGAGGGGCGTGCCCAGGTGCGTGCGGACCCCGTCGGCCTCGGCGGCGTCGATCCGGTCGTCCCGCGCGACCTGGGCTGCGAGCCGGTCGCCGACGGACATGTCGAGCCCGACGGAGTTCATCGCCTCGAGGAACGTCGGGTAGGAGATCCGGTAGGCACGCGGGTAGGTCAGGCCGGACACCCCGTCGGCACTCGACGCCGCGACCGCGAGGGACATCAGCACGCGGTGGTCGTTGAACGAGGACATCGGCGCACCGTGCAACCCGGCCGCACCGACACCGGTGACCCGCAGCTCGTCCGCACCCTGCTCGGCACGGCCGCCCATCCGGTTCAGCTGGAGCATCGCCGCGACCCGGTCGGACTCCTTCAGCCGGATGTGCGCCACGTTCCACAGTCGGCTCGTGCCCTCGGCGAAGGTCGCCATCGTCGACAGCACCGGCAGCAGGTCCGGGATCGGACGGCAGTCGACGTCGAGCGGCCGGAGCGGCGACCCGTCGTGCTCGATCCGGACGAAGCCGGTCTCCTCGTCGATCCGCATCGGGACACCCATCGCGGTCGCGAGGTCCAGGAACTCGCTCTCCGGGTGGTCGGTCTCGGCCGTCGTCGTGGCCGTCATGCCCCGCAGCAGCACGTTCGACTCGCGGGTGCCGGCCGCCGCGATGCCGAACGCTGCGGAGCCGATGTCGGGCGGGATGACGTAGTCGTGCGGGGTGGCCTGCTGGCCCGCCGGGATCCGGTACTCGAGCCAGTCGTCGGAGACCTCGACCGTCAGGCCGAACTGCCGCATCATCCGCACGGTGAGCTCGACGTAGGGCTGCTCGTTGAGCCGCCCGCCGGTGATGTGGATCCGGGTCTCGTGCTCGGCGAACGGCGCCACGAGCAGCAGCCCGGACACCCACTGCGACAGCGTGCCGGCGATCGTCACGTCACCGCCGCGCGGACGCTTCGGCTGCACGGTGACGGGCGGGCAGTCGTTCGTCGCCTCGAGCTCCACCCCCATCTGCGTCAGCGAGGTGAGCAGCGCCTTGATCGGCCGGCGCTGGAAGTACTTCATGCCCGACAGGGTCATCGGGCGGTCGGCCAGCGAGGCGAGCCCGGTCATGAAGTAGAGCGTGGTGCCCGAGGACCCCATGTTGAGCAGTCCGTCGGCACCGCGCGAGCCGTGGTCCACGACGTCGGTCGCCTGGTACCGGCCGCCCAGCCCGGTCACGTGGTACGCGTCCCCGCGACGCTTGACGTCGACGCCGAGGGCGCGGAGCGTGCCCACGGTCCACTCCACCTGTCGCGTCGCGCTCACCCCGGAGACGACACTCGTCCCCTTCGCGAGCGACGCGAGCACCAGCGCGCGGTGCGCGTGGTACTTCGAGACCGGGATGTCGAGTTCTCCGACGAGCGGGGCGTTCGTCCCGCGCACCACCAACTGCATGCGTACCTCTTCCCTGTAGGAACATTTCAACGGTACGCCCACAGTGGAACTAGTTGCAGGACGATCCGCACGATCGGGACAACGCTTCGTTGTGCGTGTCCGACAAGGACCCGGGCAGGATGGACGGCATGGACATCCGCTTCACCGAGTCCCGCCCGTCGACCATCGGCGTCGAGTGGGAACTCCCCCTGGTCGACCGGTCGACCGGCGACCTCGCTCCCCGCGCCCCCGCCGTCATCGCCGCCGTGCACGAGCGGCTCGGCGACCACGACCGCGTCACCGAGGAGCTGCTGACCAACACGGTCGAGGTCGTCTCGAGCGTCCACGACCGCGTGGGGGCTGCGACGAGCGAGCTGTCCGGCATCATCGGCGAGGTCATCGACGCCGCCGAACCGCTCGACGCCCAGGTGATGTGCTCGGGCACGCACCCGTTCGCGGTGTGGGACCAGCAGGAGATCACCCCGGACAGCGAGCACTACACGACCCTCATCGACCGCACCCGCTGGTGGGGACGCCAGATGCTCATCTGGGGCGTGCACGTGCACGTCGGCATCGACGACCGCGACAAGGCGGTCCCGATCATGAACGCGATGCTCGCCTACGTCCCGCACCTGCAGGCGTTCACCGCGTCGAGCCCGTTCTGGGGCGGCACCGACACCGGGTACGCCTCGAACCGCGCCCTCATGTTCCAGCAGCTCCCGACCGGCGGGCTCCCGCCGCAGCTCGGTGCCTGGGCGAACTTCGAAGAGGTCGTCGGCGACCTCACGCACACCGGCGTCATCGACGGCGTGAAGGACCTGCGCTGGGACATCCGCCCGTCGCCGGGTTGGGGCACCCTGGAGAACCGGGTCTCCGACGGCATCTCGACCCTGCACGAGGTCGGCGCCGTCACCGCACTCGTGCAGTGCCTGGTCACCGCCTGCTCGGACCGGCTCGACGCCGGTGAGACCCTGCCCACCATGCAGCCGTGGTTCATCCGCGAGAACAAGTGGCGCGCGGCCCGCTACGGCATGGAGGCCGAGATCATCACGAACGTCGCCGGCGACGAGCGGCTCGTGACCGACGAGGTGCACGACCTGGTGCAGCGGCTCGACCCGATCGCCGAACGGCTCGGCTGCCAGGACGAACTGCACCACCTCGACACGATGATCGAGCGCGGTGCCTCGTACCAGCGGCAGCTGCAGGTCGCGCAGGAGAACGGCGGCGACCTGCGCGAGGTCGTCCGCCACCTCGTGACGGAGTTCCGCGAAGCGCTCTAGCCGCGACCGAACCGAATCGGGCGTACCTGGTCGAATCGGGCGTACCTGGTCGAATCGGGCGTACCTGGTCGAATCGGGCGTACCTGGTCGAATCGGGCGTACCTGGTCGTTTCTCCCGACCAGGGACGCCCGATTCCACTTTCCATCGCGCGTGCGATGGGAAGGAACGTCGCGGCGCGACCACGAACGGACGGGAGGCCCGGTGCCAGCTGGCACCGGGCCTCCCGTCCTGGGGGCATCGGCAGTCCACGGCGAACGCTACAGTTCCCCTGTGGCGGGGGAGGCAGCACAGCGCGGACCGGCGACGGTGATCCGTGCCGGCGCGCTCGTCGACGCCGGTCGACCGGAACAGGCACTCGCCGAGGTCAGGGCGGCCGAACACGACGAAGGCGAATCGATCGCCGGACAGCGCGTGCGTGCCCTGGCGCTGCTCGCGCTCGACCAGCCGGACGCGGCGTGCGAAGCTGCTCGACGAGCGGTCGCTCTCGCGCCGGGTGACAGCACCTCCCTCCGTGTGCTGTCGACCGCCCTGCTCCGCTCTGGGGACCGGATCGGAGCCGTCGAGGCCGCCCGTCGTTCGGTCGCCGCGGACCCGGGATCGTGGCAGGCGCACGCTGCGCGAGTCGATGCCCTCTGGCTCGGCGAGCAGAACCGCTTGGAGGCGATGCGGGCGAGCTTCGAGGCCGTCCGCTTGGCTCCCACCGAACCGTTCGTGCACCGCCAGCACGGCGACCTCCTGCTCGCCGTCGGACGGCAACGGGAAGCGCAGGACGCGTACCGCCGGGGGCTCGCGCTCGCTCCGGAGGACCGAGGGGCACGGCACAACCTGGCGGTGGCACGGCTGCGGCACGGCCACGAGAGCGAGTCCGCGCTGGCCTTCGCGGGCATCCTGTCGACGAACCCGACGGACGCCACAGCACTGCGGAACCTCATGATCGGCGTCGTCAACCCACTCGCCCGCATCAGGGTGGCCCTCGGCGGCGCGGCAGTGATCACCGCCCTCGGCTTCCTGGCGACGATCGACAGCGGGGATCCGGGGATGGAGCGCTGGGCGACCACCTTCCCGCCGGTGACCGCCCTCGCCGTGATCGCCTTCATCGCCCTCCGGTTCACCTCCGAGGCACGGCCTCGCCTCGCCTTCCTCGTCTCGGTCGCTCGACGAGCGGTACCGGGTTGGGGACTCGTGACGCTGGTCCTCGGTGGAGCAACCGCGATCTCGGCGACCGGGCTGTTCCTCCCACCGGTCGCCGCGCTCGTCGCGCAGGGTCTCGTGTTCGTCGGGGTCGTCATCGCGTCCGTCCTGATGAAGCGCATCCTGCGCGCCTTCCCGAGGACCCGCCCAGCGGTGCACGAGGACGACGATGACGACGGGTGACGAGCTCGCCCTCGCGACCGAACTGCGCCTGGCCTGACGCCGCGTCGCGCGACACCACCGAACCGACCGCTCCGAGAGGACTCCCGATGAACGACGACCCGGTCCACGACGACCCGGTGATCGGCGCGCTCCGACGCGCGGTCGACAGCGCACCCCACGACGTCGCACTGCGTGTCCACCTCGGTCGTCTGCTCCTCGAAGCCGGACGTCCGGCTGAGGCGACCGCCGAAGCGGCAGCCGCACTCGCCATCGCGCCGACCGACGCCGCGGCGGGCGCGCTCATGCTGGCGGTGCTGCGCCCGGGTGCCGCCACGGCACTCCCCGCGGACGCGCCGACCGACGCTCCCGCCGCTGGTGCGCCGTCCGACTTCGACTGGCACGCCGCGGAACAGCAGGTCGAGCACATCGTCGAACCGTCCTTCGTCGAGGACTCGGCTCCCGACCCGGACCTGCCGTCGGCGTTCTCGGTCGAGCCGTCGGAGGTCCGGTTTGCGGACGTGGGCGGGATGGAGGCCGTCAAGCAGCGGCTCACCGTCGCGTTCCTCGCCCCGCTCGCGAACCCCGAGCTCCGGGCGTTGTACGGCAAGAGCCTCCGCGGCGGTCTGCTGCTGTACGGCCCTCCGGGGTGCGGGAAGACGTTCATCGCCCGGGCTGTCGCCGGCGAGCTCGGCGCACGCTTCATGAGCGTCTCCATCACCGACGTCCTCGACCCCTACCTCGGCGCGAGCGAGCAGAACATCAGGGCGGTCTTCGAGGCCGCACGCGCCGCGGCTCCATGCGTGGTGTTCTTCGACGAGGTCGACGCGCTCGGCCAGCGACGGAGCCAGACCCGCAGCTCGCACGTGCGCGGGATGGTGAACCAGCTGCTCACCGAACTCGACGGCGTCGACGGCGGGAACGAGGGCGTGTTCGTGCTGGCTGCGACGAACCAGCCGTGGGACGTCGACCCCGCGCTCCGTCGTCCGGGTCGGCTGGACCGGACGGTGCTCGTCCTGCCGCCGGACGTCCCGGCACGCGAAGCGATCTTCCGCGGGCACCTCCGCGACCGACCGGTCGAGGGCATCGACGCCGCAGCGCTCGCCAAGCGGACCGAGGGCTTCTCCGGTGCGGACATCGCCTACGTGTGCGAGGTCGCCGCCGAGCACGCACTCATGGACAGCATCACGACGGGCACTGCACGGCTCATCGGGATGCCGGATCTGCTCGCCGCCCTGGGTGAGGTCCGGCCCTCCACGAGCGCCTGGCTCGAGACGGCGCGGAGCGTCGTCCTGTTCGGCGAGGACGACGGGACGTACGCCGACCTGCGGGCGTACCTCAAGAAGTCCAAGCGCTGAGTGACGGACGGGAGGCCCGGTGCCAGCTGGCACCGGGCCTCCTGTCCGTCAGGTGGTCGGGATCGCGAGTCGCGACTAGCGACCCAGGAACTTCTGCAGCGACGCGAGCTCTTCCTCGGTCGGTGCCTTGCCGCCCTTGGCGCCGCCGAGGCCGAGGCCGGACCCCTGCGGGGCCTGCTGCGGCGCAGCCGCCGCGCCGGCAGCCAAGGCCGCGCGCTTGGCGGGGTTGCCCACCTTCGACTTCTTCTTGCCGCCCTGCTGCTGCTTCTTGCCGCCGTGCATGCCCGGGATCGGACCCATGCCCGGCATCTGCGGCACGCCACCGCGGGCGACGGTCTTCATCATCTTGGCGGCCTGCTCGAAGCGGTTGACCAGCGCGTTGACCTCGGTGACCGTCGATCCGGCACCGCGCGCGATGCGCAGACGGCGCGAACCGTTCAGGAGCTTCGGGAGCTCGCGCTCCTGGGGCGTCATCGACTGGATGATCGCCTCGGTGCGGACGATCTCGCGCTCGTCGAAGTTGTCGAGCGCCTCGCGCATGCCCTTGGCTCCGGGGAGCATGCCGAGCATGCCCTTGATGGAGCCGGCCTTGCGGAGCTGCTGCATCTGCTGCAGGAAGTCGTTCAGCGTGAAGTTGTCGGTTGCGATCTTGTCCGCGACCTTGCGCGCCTCTTCCTCGTCGAAGGCGCCCTGCGCCTGCTCGATGAGGGACAGGATGTCGCCGAGGTCGAGGATGCGGCTCGCCATGCGGTCCGGGTGGAACGGCTCGAAGTCGTCGAGCGACTCACCCGTCGACGCGAACATGATCGGGCGGCCGGTCACACTGGCCACCGACAGGGCGGCACCACCGCGTGCGTCACCGTCGAGCTTGGAGAGCACGACACCGGTGAAGTCGACGCCTTCCTGGAAGGCACGGGCCGTGTTGACGGCGTCCTGACCGATCATCGCGTCGATGACGAACAGGACCTCGTCCGGGTCGACGGCCTTGCGGATGTTCGCGGCCTGCTTCATCAGCTCGGCGTCGACACCGAGTCGACCGGCGGTGTCGACGATGACGGTGTCGTACTGCTGGTCGATCGCGGCCTTGATGGCGTTCTTGGCGACCTTGACCGGGTCGCCGACACCGTTGCCGGGCTCGGGCGCGAAGACGTGCACGCCGGCCTGCTCGCCGACGACCTGCAGCTGCTGCACGGCGTTCGGACGCTGGAGGTCCGCCGCGACGAGCATCGGGGTGTGGCCGTCCTTCTTGAGCCACTTGCCGAGCTTGCCCGCGAGGGTGGTCTTACCGGCACCCTGCAGACCCGCGAGCATGATGACCGTCGGCGGCTTCTTCGCGAACTCGAGCCGTCGCTGCTGCCCGCCCAGGATGCCGACGAGTTCCTCGTTGACGATCTGGACGACCTGCTGCGCCGGGTTGAGCGCGCGGTTGACCTCGTCGGAGAGGGCACGCTCGCGCACCGATGCGGTGAACGCCTTGACGACCTCGAGCGCGACGTCGGCGTCGAGGAGCGCCCGCCGGATCTCGCGGACGGTGCCGTCGACGTCGGACGGAGTCAGCCGACCCTTGCTCCGCAGATTGCGGAAGGTCTCGGTCAGCCGATCGGAGAGTGAACCGAATTGCGCCATGATCCGTCGATTCTACAAGGCTCCCGCCGACGACACCGGCCCGTTCACCGCAGGAGGACACCCTCGGTCAGCTCGAGCGGCGCCCCGAGCCCCACGTCGATGACCACCGGCGCACTCGACGGGCTCCGGTCACCGGTCGGGAACCAGCGCCGGTCGGGCGACACCAGGATCACGAGGCCGTCCACGTCGCCGACCGCCGCGAACGACTCCCCCGGCGGGTTGGCGTACGGCTCGAGACCGGCGCGTCGCAGGGCCTCGACGGCGCCGAGGACGTCGGGAACAGGGACGCCGACCTCGCTGACGGAGACGAGCGGGACGACGGCGCCGGTGCCGGTGCCGGAACCGTCGCCGGCGCGCCGGGCGCCCGACTCGAGGTCCCGCCGCTCGATGAGCTCGAGGAGCTGCTCGTCGGGCCCCTCGAAGTAGACCGACCGCGAGTTCCAGTTCGGCGGCCCCTCGAACTCGTCCTGGTCGTCCGTACCGAGCACCATCGTCAGCCCGGCGATCCAGGCCTTGCCCGCGTCGAACGTCCCCGTGGGGATCGTGATCGCCAGGTGCAGGGCTCCGGTCATCTCCGGCAGTTCGCGGAACACGAGGAGCGACGACCCCACCACGACGCGCACCGTGGCGTCGACGATCTCGACCGGACACCCCAGTCGTTCGTAGAAGCGGGCGGTGTCGGCGAGCGAGCGGGTGGCGAGCTGTACCTGTCGGATGTCCATGTCCTCATCGGACCATCTCAACCATTGTTGAGGTCAAGCACCTGGTTGTTGGACGCCGTCCAGAAACTGTCGTACGCTCGCCGCATGCCGGAACTCGAGATCGTCCGCCACCACGGCCTGCTCGACTACGCGGACGGCCTGGCCCTGCAGCGGGACCTGCACGCCGACGTCGTCGCCGGCCGCTCCCCCGGGGCCCTCGTCCTCTGCGAGCACCCGTCCGTGTACACCGCCGGACGCCGCACCGAACCGTCCGACCTGCCGACGAACGGCGCCCCGGTCATCGACACCGACCGTGGCGGACGCATCACCTGGCACGGGCCGGGGCAACTGGTCGCCTACCCGATCGTCGGGCTCGCCGAACCCCTCGACGTCGTCGCCTGGGTGCGCGACCTGGAGCAGGTCGTCATCGACGCCGCGGCCGCAGTCGGGGTGCACGCCGAACGGGTCGCGGGTCGCAGCGGCGCCTGGGTGCCGGGCACGGACGCGTCCCCCGCCGCCAAGGTCGGCGCGATCGGCCTGCACGTCGCCGAGGGCGTGACGAGCCACGGCATCGCGATCAACTGCGACAACGCCCTCGACGCCTACGCCGCGATCGTCCCGTGCGGCATCGCGGACGCCGGGGTCACGACGCTGAGCGCCGCGGCGGCGCACGTGGGGCTCGCTCCCGTGACCGTCGACGACCTCGCACCCCTGGTCGCGCACGGCGTCCAACAGGCCGTCGACGGCATGCACAGCGGCCACCGGATCAGCACGACGACCCCCAGCACCAGCACGAGCACCAGTACTGCGCCCGCCCGACAGGAGACCCTCGTATGACCCTCGCCCCCGAAGGCCGCCGCATGCTCCGGGTCGAGGCCCGGAACGCCGAGACCCCGATCGAGACGAAGCCCGCGTGGATCAAGACCCGTGCCACGCAGGGCCCGGAGTTCCGCGAGCTGTCGAGCCTGGTGCGCGACAAGCAGCTGCACACCGTCTGCCAGGAGGCCGGCTGCCCGAACATCTTCGAGTGCTGGGAAGACCGCGAGGCCACCTTCCTGATCGGCGGCTCGCAGTGCACCCGTCGCTGCGACTTCTGCCAGATCGACACCGGCAAGCCGGAACCGCTCGACCGCGACGAGCCCCGCCGGGTCGCGGACTCCGTGGCGGAGATGGGGCTGCGGTACGCGACCGTGACCGGCGTCGCCCGCGACGACCTGCCCGACGGCGGCTCCTGGCTCTACGCCGAGACCATCCGGGCGATCCACGAACACTCCCCCGGCACCGGCGTCGAGATCCTGGTGCCGGACTTCAACGGGCGACCGGACCAGCTCGGCCCGGTGTTCGACGCCCGTCCCGAGGTCTTCGCCCACAACGTCGAGACCGTCCCGCGGATCTTCAAGCGGATCCGGCCGGCGTTCACGTTCGAACGCTCCCTGGACGTCATCACCCAGGGCCGCGACGCCGGACTCGTCACGAAGTCGAACCTGATCCTCGGCATGGGCGAAGAGCGCATCGAGATCGAGGACGCCCTGCAGCGCCTGTTCGACGCGGGCACGGACATCATCACGCTGACGCAGTACCTCCGCCCGTCGCCCCGGCACCTGCCGGTCGCGCGCTGGGTCAAGCCGGAGGAGTTCGTCGAGCTCCGCCAGGTCGCCGAGCAGATGGGCTTCGCCGGAGTGCTCGCCGGACCGCTGGTCCGGTCGTCGTACCGGGCGGGCCGGCTCTGGGCGCGGGCGACGGTGGCCCGCGGCGGCTCGGTTCCCGAGCACCTGGCCCACCTGCTCGACGCGACCCCTGGTCGCCAGGCCGTCTGACGCTCCGGACGACACCCGGACAGACGGGAGGCGCGGTGCCAGCTGGCACCGCGCCTCCTGTCCGTCAGGTGGTGACGACTACTTCGCGTCGGCCTCGACCGACTCCTTCGGCTGGCCGGTCGGGGTGAGCCCGCGCTCCTGCCGGCGCTTCGAGACCACCAGCGACGCAGTGGTGGCGACGGCGATCGTCAGCGCGATGAAGCCCAGCGAGAACCAGATCGGGATCTCCGGCGCCCACTCGATGTGCTCGCCACCGTTGATGAAGGGCAGCTCGTTGACGTGCATGGCGTGGAAGACGAGCTTCACACCGATGAACGCCAGGATGACGGCCAGGCCCTGACCCAGGTAGATGAGGCGCTCGAGCAGGCCGGCGATCAGGAAGTACAGCTGCCGGAGGCCGAGCAGCGAGAACGCGTTCGCGGTGAACACGATGAAGGCGTCCTGCGTCAGCCCGAAGATCGCGGGGATCGAGTCGAGCGCGAAGAGCACGTCGGTCAGGCCGATGGCGACCATGACGAGCAGCATCGGGGTGAACAGCCGCTTGCCGTCGACGCGGGTGGTCAGGCGGTCGCCGTCGTAGTGGTCCGAGGTCGGGATGATGCGCTTGAGGATCCGGATGAGCCGGGATTCACCCTCGCTGCCGTGGTCGTTGCCGCTGCGGGCCTGCGACCAGGCGAGCCAGAACAGCAGCGCACCGAACAGGTAGAAGACCCACGAGAAGTTCTCGATGATCGTGACGCCGAGGGCGATGAAGACGCCGCGGGCGACGAGCGCGATCGCGACGCCGACCAGCAGGACCTTCTGCTGGAACTCCTTCGGCACGGCGAAGCTCGACATGATGATGAGGAAGACGAAGAGGTTGTCGACCGACAACGCCTTCTCGGTCAGCCAGCCGGCGAAGTACTCGCCACCGGCCTGTCCGCCGCCGAACACCAGGATCCCGATGCCGAACAGGATCGCCAGCCCGATGTAGAAGGCCGACCAGAACGCGGATTCGCGGATGTGGGGCACGTGCGGCGTGCGGACGTGCGAGTAGAAGTCGAACACCAGCAGCGCGAGGATGCCGGCGATCGTGATGAGCCAGACGAAGAGTGGGACGTCCACGGTTTCCTTCAGGTAGGGCGTGCCGCTGCTGTGCGGGTACGCCGAGGCCTGAAGGTCTCTTCCGTCGCTCGGCACCGGAACCGGTGTCGCACGACCGGCGCCCCGGGGCCGGATCGTTCCGGACCGTACTGACGGGGTCACCGAGAGGGAATACTCCCCTTCGTGATCCCGAGCATACCGGGCACAGCGGACATGTGCCGCGCTCTAAGCTGGGAGCATGGCGAGTTCTTGGTCACTGTCCACACGGCTGCGCGGCCTCTTCCAGCGCAAGACGATCGACGAGACCACGTGGGAGGACCTCGAGACCGCCCTCATCGGCGCCGACTTCGGGCCCGACATCTCCGAGGAGATCATCGAGGACCTGCACGCCCGCGTCGACCGGTACGGCACGACCGACCCCGCCGACCTGCAGCGCATGCTCCGCGAGGTCCTCGAGGAACGGCTCTCCAAGCTCGACACCACCCTGAAGCTCAGCGCGCGGCCCGCCGTGGTGCTCGTCGTCGGGGTGAACGGCGTCGGCAAGACCACGACGATCGGCAAGTTCGCCAAGTTCCTGAAGACGTACGACCGCACGGTCCTCGTCGGCGCGGCGGACACGTTCCGCGCCGCGGCGGTCGAGCAGGTCGCCACCTGGGCCCAGCGCGCCGGGGTCGACGTCGTCCGTCCGTCGCAGCCCGGGCAGGACCCGGCGTCGGTGGCGTACCAGACCGTTGAGAAGGCGATCCGCGACCAGACCGAGATCGTCGTCATCGACACCGCCGGGCGCCTGCACACCAAGGCCGGCCTGATGGACGAACTCACCAAGATCAAGCGCGTGGTCGAGAAGCAGACCGAGATCAGCGAGGTCCTGCTCGTCCTCGACGCGACGACGGGCCAGAACGGCCTCGCACAGGCCCAGGCCTTCATCGAGGGCGCCGGTGTGACCGGCCTCGTCATCACGAAGCTCGACGGCTCGGCCAAGGCCGGGTTCGTGCTGAGCGTGCAGGAGAAGACCGGCATCCCGATCAAGCTCATCGGGCAGGGCGAGGGCATCAACGACCTCACGGGCTTCACCCCGCACGTGTTCGTGCAGAACCTCGTCGGCTGAGCGAACGCGATCTCGTCGGCTGAGCGAACGCGTCGGCACGCCGAGGAGTAGCGTCCCTGACGGTCCGGGCATCTGCTCGGTCTCGTTCCAGGGATAGGAGACCCTCATGCCCGCACTGCTGATCATCGCGATCATCGTCGGCCTCGTCCTGCTCTTCAGCGGCATCTTCGTCGGTGCGCTGAAGTTCCTGCTCTGGGTGGGCATCGTGCTCATCCTGCTGGCGGTCATCGGCTGGCTGCTCCGGACGATCCGCGGTCGCGCGTAGCGACCCGGCGTCCTGTCCGGACGCACCTGACAGAACGGGAGGCGCGGTGCCAGCTGGCACCGCGCCTCCCGTCTGTCGTGGTCGCGACCAGGGCGCCTAGGCGACCGCGTCCGCCGGCTCGCGCTTCTGCACCCGCTGCCCGACGACCGCGGAGACGCCGTCCTGCCGCATCGACACCCCGTACAGGGCGTCGGCGATCTCCATCGTCCGCTTCTGGTGCGTGATGACGATGAGCTGGGACGACTCGCGGAGCCGCTCGAACACGGTCAGCAGGCGGCCGAGGTTGGCGTCGTCGAGTGCCGCCTCGACCTCGTCCATGATGTAGAACGGCGACGGCCGAGCGGTGAAGATCGCGACGAGGAGCGCCACCGCCGCCAGGGACCGCTCGCCGCCGGACAGCAGGGTCAGGCGGTCGATCTTCTTGCCGGCGGGCTTCACCTGCACGTCGATCCCGGTGCCGAGCAGGTCGGTCGGGTCGGTCAGGTTGATCGACCCCGAGCCGCCCGGGAACAGGATCGGGAAGATGACGTCGAACGCTTCCTTCGTGTCGTTGAACGCGGACTCGAAGATCGTCTGCATCTTCGTGTCGAGCTCGTCGATGATCGTCAGCAGGTCCGTCCGGGTCTTCTGCAGGTCCTCGAGCTGCTCGGCGAGGAACGCGTGCCGCTGCTCGAGCGCCTGGAACTCCTCGAGCGCGAGCGGGTTCACCTTGCCGAGCTGTCCGAGGTCGCGCTCGGCGGCCTTGAGTCGGCGCTCCTGCTCGGCACGGACGTAGGGCACGGTCTCGACGTCGGCCGGGTCGACCTCGTCGGACGTGTCGAACTCGGGCAGGGCCGGGCCGCCGGGCAGCGTGGACTCGGCGTTGACGAGGGCCAGGTCGTCGGTGCTCGTCTCGGCGTCTTCGTCTGCATGCGCGTCCGTGTCGGTGTCCGCGCGGTCCGGCTCGGTCACGCCCGCGGCTTCGGCCGCGGCAGCCGCCGCTGCGCGCTCCGCCTCGCGGTGCTTCCGCGCGCGCACCCGCGGGTCCACGAGCACGTCGACCGGCACGGGGACGTGCGGCCCGTACTCGGCCACCAGCACTGCTTCCGTCAGCCCGAGCTCGCTCTGCGCCCGGTCGAGGACGCCTGACACGTGCAGCTTCTTCTCGTAGATCTCCATCTCGAGCGAGTGCACGCCGTCGGTGATCGTCTGCAGGCGGTCGCGGAGTTCGCGCTCCTCGTTGCGGATCGTCTGCAGCTCGGTGTTGCGCTTCGACCGCTCGGCTTCCTCCGTCGCCAGCTGCACCCGCGCTTCGGCCAGCGAACGGTCGACCGCACCGAGCACCCCGGGCAGGTCGGCGAGCACGGCTTCCGCGGTCCGGATCTGGCCGCGTCGGATGACGGCGAGCCGGGCGGCCTCCTCGGCGGCGGCGCGCTCCGCCTCGAGCTGGCGTTCGAGCTGGTCGGCGCGGTTCCGTTCGGCGCGCACCCGCTCGCGCACGGTCTCGACCTGGATCCGCTGCTCGACCTCGGCCGCACGTGCGGCTTCGAGCGCGTCCTGCAGCGCGGGACGCTCAGACGCGTCGACCACGGGACGCTCCTGCTCGGTGAAGGCCCGGTGCGCCGACTCGGCCTCGGCCAGCACCGCCTCGGCGGTCTCGACGGCGCCGTCGGTCTCGGCCAGCGCGGCACGCAGCCGTTCGACCTCGGCCGCGGCGTTCTCCGCCTTCGCCCGCGTCGACGCACTCGTGCGGTCGTACTCGGCCTTCGCCCGCGTGTACGCGCGGGAAGCTGCGTCGGCCTCGTCCGCACTGCGGCGTGCGTCCTCGACGGCACTGCGTGCGGCCTGGAGGCCCGTGGCCGCGTCCTCGGCGTCGGTCGCGATCGCGTCGCGGCGCGTCACGGCGTCGTCGCGCTCCGCGACGAGCTCGATGCGCGAGGTCACGCGCTCCCCGCCGCCGGTCACGCGGACCGCACGGACGAGGTCGCCGGACCGCATGACCACCGTGGCGTGCGGGGCGGCCGTGAGCACCGCCTCCAGGTCGAGGTCGTCGGTCTCCGCGACCAGCGTGTCCCGCAGGATCGACGCGAGCGCCGGCGGTCCCTGCACCAGGTCCGTGGCACGGCGGACGCCGGTCGGCAGGGTCTCGGGCAGGGCGGTGGTGACGGCTGCGGCATCCGCGACGACGACGTCGATCCGGCCGAGGTCAGCAGCGCGGGCGTGGTCGACGGCGTCGAGCGCTGCACCGCGGTCGTCCGCGAGGACGGCGTCGGCGAGTCCCTCGAGCGCGGTGGCGATCGCGGCCTCGAACCCGGGCGAGACCGTCAGGCTGTCGGCCAGGCGACCGACGATGCCCGCGCGACCGGCGTCGATCACGGCCTGCGAACCGTCGCGGACCTCGATCGACATGCCGAGTGCGGCGACCCGGGCGTCGAGGGCGTCCCGCTCGCGTTCGAGGGTGTGGAGGCGGTCGCGCTGCTCGTCGCGCGTGGTCTGGGCCCGTTCGAGCTCGGCGCGCGCCTGCTCCAGGGTCTGCGCGAGCGCGGACTCGTCGACGCCCTCGGACGGGTCGACACCGAGTTCGGCGAGGGCCGCCGCGGCACGCTCGGCACGCTCCCCGGCCTCGGCCAGAGCCCGCTCCCGCCGCTCGCGGTCGGCGACGGCGGAACCGCGCTTCGACCGGGCGACGTCGACGGCGCTGGCGAGCCGCTGCGCCTCGAGGTCGTGCTGCGAGACCCGGGCTGACTGGGCGGCGATGCGTTCGTCGAGGGCGTCCAGCGCGGCGCGTGCGTCCTGCACCGCGCGGGCGGTCGTCGCCGAGCCGCCCTGCATCTCGTCGGCGCGGGCGGCGAGACGGTCGGCCTCGGCACGGACCCCGGCGACCTGCTCCTGGGTGACGGTGGGCCCCTGCTGCGGGGCGTCGGCCTGCTGCGCGAGGAACATCAGGCGCTGGTTCGCCAGGCTCGACAGGCCGCGGAGGCGCTCCTGCACGCTCTCGAGCCGGTGCACCACGGTGCGGGCGCGGTCGACGTCGTCGCCGACCATGCTCTGCTCGACGTGCTGCTGGCGCACCCGGGTCTGGTCGAGCCGCTCGGTCAGGACGATGCGCTCGGACTTGCGGCCCGCCTCGACCTCCTGGTGGTCGTGCAGCTCGCGGCGCAGGCGCACCACGTCGTCGGCCAGGATTCGGGCCTTGGCGTCGCGGAAGACCGCGGCGACCGACTGGGCCTTGCGCGCGACCTCGGCCTGGCGCCCGAGGGGCTTCAGCTGCCGCCGGATCTCACCGGCCAGGTCGGACAGGCGGGTCAGGTTCGTCTGCATCGCGTCGAGCTTGCGGAGGGTCTTCTCCTTGCGGCGACGGTGCTTCAGGATCCCCGCGGCCTCCTCGATGAAGCCGCGGCGGTCCTCCGGGGTGGCGTGCAGCACCTTGTCGAGCTGCCCCTGCCCGACGATGACGTGCATCTCACGGCCGAGGCCGGTGTCGCTCAGCAGCTCCTGCACGTCGAGCAGGCGGCAGTTCTCGCCGTTGATGGCGTACTCGCTGCCACCGTTGCGGAACAGCGTGCGCGCGATCGTCACCTCGGAGTACTCGATCGGCAGCAGGCCGTCGCTGTTGTCGATGGTCAGCAGCACCTGGGCCCGACCGAGCGGGCCGCGGGTCGAGGTGCCGGCGAAGATGACGTCCTCCATCTTGCCGCCGCGCAGGGTCTTCGCCCCCTGCTCCCCCATCACCCAGGCCAGGGCGTCCACCACGTTCGACTTGCCGGAGCCGTTCGGGCCGACGATGCACGTCACGCCCGGCTCGAACGCGAACGTCGTCGGCTGCGCGAAGGACTTGAACCCCTTGATGGTCAGGCTCTTCAAGTACATGCGGTCTCCGGATGCTCTGGTTGGCGTCAGGCTAACGCGTGCGGGCGCGGGGACGGGGTTGGCACACGGGGCAGATGTGGCTCGACCGGTTCATGAAGGCCTCGCGCACGATCGTCGTGCCGCAGCGTGGACACGGCTTCCCATGCTGCCCGTAGACGTTCAGGCGCTGCGAGAAGTACCCGGACTGCCCGTTGACGTTGACGTACTGGGCGTCGAAGCTCGTGCCGCCGTCCTCGAGCGCCCGGCGCAGGATGGCACGGACCTCGTCGAGCAGCCGACGCAGGTCGGCACGGGTGAGGCGGTCGGCGGCGCGGTCGTAGTGCAGCTTCGCGGCCCAGAGCGACTCGTCGGCGTAGATGTTGCCGATGCCGCTCACGACGCCCTGGTCGAGCAGCACCCGCTTGATGCCGCTCGAACGCTTCCGCGCCATCGCGGTGAACCGGTCGTCGTCGAACGCGGGGTCGAGCGGGTCACGGGCGATGTGCGACACCTGCCCGGGCACCCAGCGGCGCCACACGGCATCAGGGTCGATCGCGTCGACCTGCCCGCCGAACCCGGCGGGAGCACCGTCGATCGTCGGCACCATCGCGTCGATCGCCATCGAGCCGAACGTGCGCTGGTCGACGAACTCGAGTTCCACCGGGGGCTCCGCCGCACCCGAGCGGTCGGTGCCCGCGGGCTGCACGTCGATGAGGATGCGCCGGTGCTTGGCCGCCGGTCGACCACGGCCGAGCAGGATCTGCCCGCTCATGCCGAGGTGGGCGACGAGTGCCTCGGGGCGGTCCCCGTCGCGCTCGGGCTGCAGCGGCATCCAGAGGAACTTGCCCCGGCGGACGGCAGCGGCGATCGTGCGACCGGTCAGTCGGTCGGCGAAGTCCTCGGCGGGGCCGTCGTGCCGGGTGAGGGCACGGTCGTCGACCACGTCGACGTGCAGGACCCGCGCGCCGCTGACGGCGGGTTCGAGGCCGGCGCGGACGACCTCGACCTCGGGGAGTTCGGGCACGCGGTCAGGCCGCTCGGCCGGACAACCGGGTCCAGGCGTCGAGCGCAGCGGCCATCTCGGCGGCCTTCTTGCTCGACCCGGTGCCGGTGGCGATGTCCTCGCCCTGCAGGACGACCGTCGCCATGAAGGTCTTGTCGTGGTCCGGGCCGGTCTCGGTGACGCGGTACGCCGGGTTGCCGAGCGAGCGGCTCGAGGCGAGCTCCTGCAGGCTCGTCTTCGGGTCCATCGCGGCGCCGAAGCGGTCCGGGTCGATCATGAGCGGTTCGACCAGGCGGAGCACGAGCTCGGTCGCCGGGTCGGGACCGGCCGACAGGTACGTCGCGCCGATGACGGCTTCGACGGTGTCGGCCAGGATCGACGACTTGTCTCGGCCGCCGGTCTGTTCCTCGCCCTTGCCGAGGCGCAGGTAGCGGCCGAGCCCGATCATCCGGGCGATCTCGGCCAGCGCCACGGTCGACACCAGGCTCGCTCGACGCTTGGCGAGGTCACCCTCGTCGAGGTCGGGGAACGACCGGTAGAGCTTCACGGTCACGGCCTGGCCGAGGATCGAGTCCCCGAGGAACTCGAGGCGCTCGTTGTGCTTGATGCCCCCGTGCTCGTAGGCGTAGGAGCGGTGCGTCAGGGCGAGCTGGAGCAGCTCGAGGTCGATGTCGGCCCCGAGGATGCCCTGCAGACGAACGACGTCCGGCCCCGCGGGGCGAGACCCCGCAGCGCCGGACGTTGTCGTCATGCGTTCGGTCCGATCAGACGTCGGCGACCTTGCGGCCCTTGTACTCCATGTACAGGGGCGTGCCGGCCGAGTCCTCGACGACCTTCGCGCGGTGCGGGAGGCTGTAGGTGACCTGACCGTTCTCGATCGTCTTCACGAGCTGGATCGGCGTGGCCTTCCACTGCGAACGACGGGCGTGCGTGTTCGCACGGGACTGCTTGCGCTTGGGAACGGCCATGGTGAATCTCTTTCGGTTGGTCGGTGGTCGGTACGGGGGCTGGCGGTGTCGGGACCTACTCGGTCTCGGCCCGCTCCTCGCCCTCGGTGGTCTTCGGTGCGGTGGTGTCACCGTCGGTGCTGTCGTCGAGCTCGATCGCGCTGAGCGCTGCCCAGCGAGGATCCAGCACCTGACGAGCGGGCTGCTCGCCGAGGTCGGCCAGACGCTCGCCCGTCACCGGGTCGAGTCCTGGGCAGTCCGGTCGGCAGACCGGCTGGAACGGCAGCGACAGCACCACCGCATCTCGAACGACCTGTTCGGTGTCCACGTGGTCATCGCGAACGAAGAAGTCGAAATCCTCCGAGGCATCATACGCGAACAGCTCGGCGAAATCGACCTCGATCGGTTCGCTGATGTCGATGAGGCAGCGCGAGCACTCCCCCGTGGCGTCGGCCGAAGCGTGTCCGGACACGAGGACGCCCTCGTGCAGGCCCTCGAGTTTGACGTCGATGTGCAGTTCGGCACCCTGTCGGACGCCGATCAGACCGGCCCCCATCGCGTCGGGCACCTCGATGTCGAGCGAGTGCTCGCGCATCTCACCCGGCCGGTGCGCGAGGTCGCGCACGCGCAGGGCGTAGGGGCTGTTCACGGGGGAAGACACGATCGACAAGCCTAGCGCGATCGGGGCCGAGAGTCGAGGTGGCGACAGGCGTGTCCGGACGCGGTGGGCGCAGTGTGCGTGCTGGGCGGGCTGGCCGGACTGGGCGGGCGCGCTCAGCGGGCGTGCTCAGCGAGCGTGCTCAGCGGGAGGCGAGCGCGTCGGCGACCGTCTTCGGCACGTAGGGCGTGACGTCACCGCCGAGGGACGACACCTGGCGGATCAGCGAGCTCGACACGTGCGCCCGCGACGCCTCGGGCAGCAGGAACACCGTCTCGACGTCGGCCAGGTGGCGGTTCATGATGGCCATCGGAGTCTCGTACGCGACGTCCTCGCCGGACCGCACGCCCTTCACCAGGACCTTCGCCCCGACCTGCCGGCAGTAGTCGACCAGCAGCCCGGACGTCCACTCGCCGACCGTGACCGTCGCCGGCGCGCCGACCTCGACCAGCGAGTCCTTGATGAGCCGAACCCGGTCGACCGCCTCGAACATGGCCGGCTTCTTGTCGGGGTTGTGCACCACGAGGACGTGCACCTCGTCGAAGAGCCCGGCCGCGCGGCCGATGACGTCGAGGTGCCCGAGGGTGACGGGGTCGAAGGAACCGGGGACCACCGCGATCTGCGCCATGGCAGCGACGATACCGCGCGGGCCGTCGGGCTCCGGGTCAGTTCTTGCCGAGGAACGCCGCGTCGGACTCGTCGAGACGCCGGGCGAGGGCGTCACGGAGGGCCGGGGACCCCTCGAGCTCGGGATCGGGTTCGAGCACGCGCTCCGCTTCTCCGCGCGCGTCGACGATGAGGTCGGCGTGCTCGACCACCCGGAGCAGGTTGAGCGAGGACCGCCCACCGGACTGCCGTTCACCCAGGACGTCGCCCTCGCGCCGGAGCTCGAGGTCGACCCGGGCGAGCTCGAACCCGTCGTCCGAGGCGGCCACGGCGTCCACGCGCTCGCGCGAGGTCGTCTCGAGCTCGGCCGTGGTGACGAGCAGGCAGACACCGGCCCACTGCCCGCGGCCGATGCGACCGCGCAGCTGGTGGAGCTGCGAGACACCGAACCGGTCGGCGTCGAGGACCGCCATCATCGCCGCGTTCGGGACGTCGACGCCGACCTCGATCACGGTCGTGGCCACGACGACGTCGAGGTCACCGGCGGCGAAGGACGTCATCACGCGGTCCTTCTCGTCGGCGGTCATCCGGCCGTGCAGGACCGCGATCGAGCGCCCTTCGAGCACGGGCATGGTGCGCATCCGCTCGGCGGTGGCGAGCACGGTCGCCGGGGCACGCTTCGGGGCGTCGTCCTCGCCCTCGACCGGCTCCGGCTCGCCGTCGTCCTCGGTGTGGGCGTCGTCGATGGCCGGGCAGACGACGAACGCCTGGCGACCCTTGGCCAGTTCTTCGGCCATGCGGGACCAGATCCGGGGTTCCCACCCGGGGTGCTCCGCCAGCGGGACCGTGAAGGTCTCGACGCCGGCGCGCCCCGACGGCATGCCCGTGATGGTCGAGACGTCGAGGTCGCCGAACACCGTCATGGCGACGGTGCGTGGGATCGGCGTGGCCGTGAGCACGAGCACGTGCGGCGGGGTCGTGCCCTTGGTGCGGAGGGCCTCGCGCTGCTCGACGCCGAAGCGGTGCTGCTCGTCGACCACCACGAGCCCCAGCTCGGCGAAGTCCACCCGGTCGCCCAGGAGCGCGTGGGTGCCGACGACCAGCCGTGAGCTGCCCGACGCGGCGGCGAGCAGGGCACGGCGCCGTTCGTCGGTGGACTGCGACCCGGTCAGGATCACCGGTCGGAGCTCGGCGGCCAGGTCCGGCCCGAGGAACTTCACGATGGAGCGCAGGTGCTGGGCCGCCAGCACCTCGGTCGGGGCGATGAGCGCGGACTGGCCGCCGGACTCGGCCACCGTGAGCATCGCCCGGATCGCCACGAGGGTCTTGCCCGACCCGACCTCGCCCTGGATCAGCCGGTGCATTGGCCAGGTGCGGGCGAGGTCCTGGTCGATGTCGGCACCGACGGCCCGCTGGTCGTCCGTCAACGTGAAGGGCAGGGTGGCGTCGAAGCGCTCGAGGATGCCACCGGGGGTGGCCACGCGCGGGGTCGCCGCGGTGCGACGGGCCGCGATCCGACGCTGCACCAGGGCGGTCTGCAGCACGAACGCCTCGCGGTAGCGCAGGGCGTCCTGCGCGCGCTTGAAGTCCGCGACCTTCTCGGGGCGGTGCAGCAGCTCGAGGGCACGGCGGAACGGCGCGAGGTCGAGCCGGGACCGCGCGGACGCCGGCACCGGGTCGGGCAGGTCCGGCAGGGTGTCGAGGACGATCCCGATGGACTTCGCGATCTGCCACGAGGTGAGCGAGGCCGTCGCCGGGTAGATCGGGATCGGCTGGCGCGACCACCGGATCGCTTCGTCGGAGCCGGGCTCCGCCGTGGCGCGGGGGTCGTCGGGGTCGAACAGCTCGTAGTCGGGGTGGGCGAGCTGCCGGGCACCCCGGTAGTCGCTGACCTTGCCGGAGAAGATGCCCCGGGCGCCGGGGACGAGGTCCTTCGTGCGCCACCCCTGGTTGAAGAACGTGAGGGTGAGCAGGCCCTTGCCGTCGCCGATCTTCGCTTCGAGGATCGAGCCGCGGCGCGCGCGCATGGTGCGTTCACGGACGTCGACGACCTCGGCCACGATGGTGACGGGTTCGCCGATCGCGAGCGAGTCGAGGGCGGTCAGTGCCCCACGCTCGGCGTAGCGCCGGGGCGCGTGCTCGAGGAACTCCCCCACCGTGCGGTAGCCGAAGGCCTTCTCGATCGCGGTCGCCGTCCGACCGCCGAGCACGTTCGCGAGCCGCGCGTCGAGCGGCGCCGGACCGAGGTCGGGCGCGGCCGGCGCAGCGGGGGTTCCGGAGGTGACCACGCTCCAACGGTACCGGGCACGACCGACCCCACCCGTGCCTCCCGAGCGGCCTGTGGAGAACGCCGGACCGGACCCGTCGGGCCGATACTGTGGCTGCATGACCCGCATCATCGCCGGCGCCGCCGGCTCCCTGACGCTCCGGGTGCCGAAGTCCGGCACCCGCCCGACGAGCGACCGCGTGCGCGAGGCGCTGTTCTCGTCGCTCGAGGCACGGGGGCTCGTCGAGGCCACGTCGGTGGCCGACCTGTACGCGGGAACGGGCGCGCTCGGGCTCGAGGCGGCGTCCCGCGGTGCGGCCGAGGTCGTCCTGGTCGACCGGGCGTCCGCCGCCGCGCAGGCCTGCCGGGCGAACGCGAAGGCCGTGCAGCAGCGGGTGCCGGGCGTCCGGATCGACGTGCAGCCGCAACCGGTGCTCGGGTACCTGCGCGGGACCGTCCGCACCTTCGACCTGGTGTTCATCGACCCGCCCTACGACGTCACGGAGCACGAGCTCGCCGAGGTGCTCGAGGCCCTGGCGCCGAAGCTGACGCCGGATGCCGTCGTCGTGGTGGAGCGGAGCAAGCGCTCCCCCGAGCCCACCTGGCCGGCGGGGCTCGCGCCGTTCAGCAAGCGCAGCTACGGCGAGACCGTCGCGTGGGAGGCCGTCGCCGCCGGCTGAGGCGCTCTGCGCTTGTGCACGCGCTCCGCGACAGTGCACCTGTCGAACGACGCGTGTTGTGTCGCCACACGGTCGTGCCCCCGACCGGGTCGGGTCAGCCGGCGGCGCCGTCCCAGTCCGCGTAGGGGTCCCAGCCGGTCGTCGGCACCGCGGCACCGGCGCGCAGCACGTCCGCGTCGCCGCGCTCCCGCACGACACCGATGCGCCGGAAGCCCCCGGGCAGAGCCGTGCCTGCCGGGAACGTGGCGAGCAGTCCGTGGTCCTCGCCACCGTGCAGCGCAACCTCGTCGAGGTCGGCGGCGGCATCGAGTTCGAGCGTCACCCGGCTGGCACGGGCGAGCCGACCGGCGTCGATCGCCAGGCCGTCGGACAGGTCGAGCATCGCGGTGGCCCCGGCCCCGGCCGCGAGCGGCCCGTCGGCGATCGGGGGCAACGGGCGGCGCTGGCGGCCGACGTCGGGGTCGTCGTCCGCACCGCTCGCAACCGTCGCGGCGCGGTCCGGCTCGCCCCGGCCGTCGACGCCCTCGCGGAACAGCCGGGACAGCCCACGGGCGGCACGTCCGAGCTCGCCGGACACCGCGAGCACGTCACCGACGCTCGCGCCCGACCGGAGCACGGGCGCGCGGCCCAGCAGGTCACCGAAGGCGGTGACGGCCACCGTGAACGTCGCCGAGGTGGACAGGTCTCCCCCGACGACCCCGCACCCCGGCGCGAGTGCATCGACGGCGAGCCGGAAGCCGTCGGCGATGCCCTCGAGGACGGCCACGGGGGTGTCCTGCGGTGCGGCGAGGGCGATCACGAGGCCGCTCGGTACAGCACCCATCGCGGCGACGTCGGAGAGGTTCGTGGCGGCCGCCTTCCAGCCGATGTCCGTCGGCGACGACCACGCCCACCGGAAGTCCGGACCGTGCACCATCATGTCCGTCGTCACGACGAAGCGGCCGTCGGGGGCGGCCACGACCGCGCAGTCGTCACCGGGGCCGAGGATCGGCGTGCCCACGGGCAGACGGCTCGTGATCCGGCCGAGGACGACGAGTTCGCCGAGCTCCCCCACCGTCGGTCCGGCCCAGGCGTCGTCCGTCGCATCCACACGAGAACGGTAGCCTGGACGGCGATGGACACCGCGCGCCGCACCCCTCGGACCCTCGCGATCGTGGGGGCCGTGATCACCCTCGCCGCCGGGCTGACCGGGTGCACGAACGCCGTGTCGATGTCCGCCGCCCCGTCGGCGAACGCAGCGGCGTGCGCGGCCGTGCAGGTCCGACTGCCCGCGATCGTGGACTCGAAGTTCGACCTGCGGAACACGAACGCGCAGGCCACGGCGGCCTGGGGTGACCCCGAGGTGGCGATCTACCACTGCGGTGTCGCCGTCCCCACCGTGTCCGACCTGCCGTGCTTCTCGCAGGGCGGCGTCGACTGGATCCGCGACGACCGCGGCGACCAGGTCGTCTACACGACGTTCGGTCGGTCACCGGCCGTGCAGGTCGTGGTCGACTCGACGCAGACCACGTCATCGGTCGTGCAGGAGCTCTCCGACGCCGTGTCGTCACTGCCCAAGGACGGGCACAAGTGCCTCGACCCCGCCGACGTGCAGGGCTGACCGAACTGGTCAGCGGACGGCGGCTCGACCCAGCTCGATGAGCTCCGTGATCAGCTCGCCGTAGGACACGCCCGACGCCGCCCAGCAGCGCGGGTACATCGACAGCGGCGTGAAGCCCGGCATCGTGTTGACCTCGTTCACGACGAAGCCGTCGTCGGTCAGGAAGCAGTCGACACGGGCCAGCCCGGACCCACCGATGGCCTCGAACGCGCGGGCACCGATGGAGCGGATCTCGTCGGTCTCGTCGTCGGTCAGCGGTGCCGGGCAGAGCAGCGACTCGTCGCCGCCCAGGTACTTCGACGCGAAGTCGTAGAAGCCGTCCTCGGCCACCACGATCTCGCCCGGCAGGCTCGTGCGCGGCACACCGTCACGGCCCTCGAGCACGGCGACCTCGACCTCGCGGCCGATCACACGGGGCTCGACGATCACCTTGGAATCGTGCTCGAACGCCAGGTCCATGGCGGCACCCAGCTGCGAGGGCTCGTCGACGCGCGAGACGCCCATGCTCGACCCGGCGCGGGCCGGCTTGACGAACAGCGGCCAGCCGTGCGCGGCGATCGTCTCGGCGACGTCCACGGGGTCGGCCGCCCACTGCCGGCGGAGCACCGTGGTCCACGGTGCGACCCGCAGCCCAGCGTGCTCGAGCACGGCCTTCGCGACGTGCTTGTCCATCGCCAGTGCGCTCGCGAGCACGCCGTCGCCGACGTACGGCAGCCCGGCGATCTCGAGCAGGCCCTGGATCGTGCCGTCCTCGCCGAAGGGACCGTGCAGGATCGGGAACACCACGTCGACCGGGATCGCGGTGACGGTGCCGTCGGGGTGGGACACGACGAGTTCGTTGGTGGCCGGCGAGGTCGGGAACGCGATCCGCGTGCCGTTGTCGGGAACGGTCGGCAGCGCGCCGTCGCGGATGGTCCACTGCGCCGGGTCGTCCGACTGCAGCGTGAAGGCACCGTCCTGGGTGATCCCGATCGGCACGAGGTCGTACTCGGCCCGGTCGACGACGTCCATGATGCCGCCGGCGGTCACGCAGCTGATCTCGTGCTCGCTCGAGCGACCTCCGAAGAGCACGGCGACGGTGGTCCTGGGCATGGGGGTTCCCTCGGGGATCGTGGGCACGGGAGTCCCTTCGTGACTCGGTGCGGGACCGGTCACTCGCCCTGCGGCTCGTCGGTCTCGGTGAGGTGCGGCGCGATGTTGCGCGGATCGAGCCTACCGGCGAGGACCTCGCCGACCTGGCTGACGATGGGCATGTCGACGCCGTTCGCCGCGGCCAGCTCGAGGATCGGGGCGACCGAGGCCAGCCCCTCCGCCGTCTGGTTCATCTGGCGGACGACCTCGTCGAACCGGTAGCCCTGGCCGAGCAACCGCCCGGCGGTGTTGTTCCGCGACAGCGGTGACTGGCACGTGGCGATGAGGTCGCCGAGGCCCGCGAGCCCGGACAGCGTGGACGACTGCGCGCCGAGCGACACCGCGAAGTCGGTCATCTCGGCGAGGCCGCGCGTGATGATCGAGGCCTTGGTGTTCTCGCCGTAGCCGACCCCGTCGACAATGCCGATCGCGACGGCGATGAGGTTCTTCAGCACGCCGCCGAACTCGGTGCCGATGACGTCGGTGTTGATGAACGACCGGAAGTACGGGTTCGTCGCGACGGCGGCGACGTCGGTGGCGGTCTCCAGCGACGACGACGACACCACGGCGGCGGTCGGCTGCCGACGGGCGATCTCGAGCGCCAGGTTCGGGCCGCTGGCCACCGCGATGCGGTCCTGGTCGATGCCGAGGCCCTGCAGCAGGACCTCGCTCATCCGCAGTCCCGTGCTCTTCTCGACGCCCTTCATCAGGCTGACGACCGGCACGTCGGCCGGCAGCAGCTCGCGGATCGCGGCGAGGTTGGAGCGCAAGGTCTGCGAGGGCACCGAGACGTACACCTGCGAGGCGCCGTCGAGCACGCGCTCGAGCGACGTCGAGGCGGTCAGGGTGCGGGGCAGGTTGATGCCGGGCAGGTAGTCCGAGTTGCGCTTGGTCTCGGTGATCTCGCGGGCGACCTCGGGGCGTCGGGCCCACACCACGGTGGAGGCACCACCCTCGGCCAGCACCTTCGCGAACGTGGTGCCCCAGCTGCCGGCACCGATCACGGCCACCCGGGGCTTGTCGGTCGACTGCATGACCACCCGGATCGCGGCGGTGTCGAAGGCCCCCGGAGCCGCGGCGGCGGGGTCGGGTCGGTCGTCGTGGGGTCGGAGGTCACTCAAACCGGCCGGTCTCCTTCTGGTTGTTCGCCGCCGGGTCCCAGCGGGTCGCGGGTGCCCGTTCGCCACGAAGCACCTCGAGCAGCGCGGTGATCTCGCGCATGACGAGTTCGGTGGCCTCGCCGAGCATCTGCTGGTCGATCTGCCGACCGCGGTACGCCGACAGGTCGACCGGATCACCGATGATCACGTCGACGCGGGACGGCGGGAACAGCCGGAGCTTCTTGCCGTACCGCGCCATGATGTTCTGCGTGCCCCAGTGGGCCATCGGGATGAGCGGCACGTCGTTCTCGAGCGCGATCCGCACCGCGCCCGTCTTGCCGCGCATCGGCCACAGGTCGGGGTCGCGGGTGAGCGTGCCCTCGGGGTAGACGATGATCGCCCCGCCCTGCTCGACCAGGGACCGGCCCCCGCCGAGGGGGTCGCTCAGGCGCGTCCGGCCGGAGCGTTCGACCGGGATCTGCCCCATGCCGGACATGAGCTTGCCGACCACGGGGACCTTGAACAGCGACGCCTTCGCGAGGAACCGCGGCGCCCGCTTCGAGATGTACACGGCGGTGCCGACGACCAGGGGGTCGATGTTCGTGAAGTGGTTCGGTGCGAGCACGAAAGCGCCCTCCGCCGGCAGGCGGTTCGGGCCGTGCCAGTGGTAGCGCGCCGAGAACCGGAACGTCGGGATGACGATCGAGGCGACGATCCGGAACGCGGTGTTCAGCTCGCCTCGGCGCCACCGGCGCCCACGCACGGGGAGGCCGGTCGTGACCTGCGCGTCGGAGCCGCCACGGGCCTCCAGACCGTCGCCTTTTCCTTCTGCCGGCACTGTGCCTACCCAGCGAAGTCGAAGTCGGCGCCGAGCTTGCGCAGCTTCGGGATGAAGTGCTCGTAGCCGCGGCTGATGATGCCGACGTTGGTGATGTGCGACTCGCCGTCGGCGGTCAGCGCCGCGATGAGGTGGCTGAACCCGCCGCGCAGGTCGGGGACGCGGACGTTGGCGGCGTGCAGCTTCGTCGGACCGGTGATGACGGCGGCCTGCTCGAACGGGCGGCGGGCGACACGGCGGTCGTGGCCGGGCAGCCCCTCCTTGTGCACGACGATGTCGGCACCCATCTCGTTCAGCGCGTCGGTGAAGCCGAAGCGGTTCTCGTAGACGGTCTCGTGCACGATGCTCTGGCCGTCGGCCTGGGTCAGCGCGACGACGAGCGGCTGCTGCCAGTCCGTCATGAAGCCGGGGTGCACGTCGGTCTCGATGACGACGGGCTTGAGGGTGTCCAGCTCGCGGTAGAACCGGATGCCGTCCTCCTGGATGTCGAACCCGCCGCCGACCTTGCGGAAGACGTTGAGGAACGTCATGAGCTCCTGCTGGTTCGCGCCCTCGACGAAGATGTCGCCGTTGGTGGCGAGCGCGGCGGAGGCCCAGCTCGCGGCCTCGTTGCGGTCGTTGATCGCGCGGTGCGTGTAGCCGCGGAGCGACTCGACGCCCTCGATGAAGATGACGCGGTTCGGCTCGACCGAGACGATGGCGCCCATCTTCTGCAGGATCGCGATGAGGTCCATGATCTCGGGCTCGATCGCGGCGTTCCGCAGCTCCGTGACGCCCTTGGCGAGGGTCGCCGAGAGCAGGACCTGCTCTGTGGCGCCGACGCTCGGGTACGGCAGCTCGATCGAGGCGCCCTTCAGGCCGTCCGGGGCCGTCAGGTGGATGCCGTTGACCTGCTTGTCGACGACCGCACCCATGGCACGGAGGGCGTCGAGGTGGAAGTCGATCGGACGGTCGCCGATGCGGCAGCCGCCGAGGTCGGGGATGAACGCCTCGCCGAGCTTGTGCAGCAGCGGACCGCAGAACAGGATCGGGATGCGGCTCGACCCGGCGTGCGCGTCGATCTCGGCGAAGTGCGCCGACTCGACCCGCGACGGGTCGAGGATGAGTTCGCCTCGTGCAGGATCGGTGATGCGCACGCCGTGCACCTCGAGCAGCCCGCGGACCACCTTGACGTCGGAGATGTCCGGCACGTCACGGAGGATCGACGGGGTGTCACCGAGCAGCGACGCCACCATGGCCTTGGTCGCGAGGTTCTTCGCCCCACGGACCTCGATGCGCCCCACGAGCGGCTTGCCCCCGCGGATGACGATCTCGTCCGACTTGAGGCCCACGCGCGCCCCTGCGGCCGCTGCGTCCTGTACGAGAGAGTTCACTACTTCACCGGCAATGTCTTCGGCCGCCAACTGGAGCGGCGGGATTCGAACTCCGTGATCGAGGTCTCGTCACGGAGGGTGAGCCCGATGTCGTCGAGCCCTTCCATCAACCGCCAACGAGTGTAAGCGTCGATCTCGAAGGGGACGTCCACATCCCCCAGCGACACGCGCTGCGTCTCGAGGTCGACCGTCGCTTCGATGCCCGGGTTCGCCTCGATGACGGCCCACAGCCGCTCGACCTCCGGTTCGGTCACGATCGCGGTGACCAGGCCCTGCTTGCCGGCGTTGCCCCGGAAGATGTCCGCGAACCGGGGCGAGATCACGACCGAGAAGCCGAAGTCACGGAGCGCCCAGACGGCGTGCTCGCGGGACGACCCGGTGCCGAAGTCGGGGCCGGCGATCAGGACGCGGGCGCCCTGGTAGCGCTCCTGGTTCAGGACGAAGTCGGGGTCCTGACGCCATCCGGAGAACAGGGCGTCCTCGAAGCCGGTCTTCGTCACGCGCTTCAGGTAGACCGCGGGGATGATCTGGTCGGTGTCGACGTTGGACCGCTTGAGCGGCGCGGCGATGCCGGTGACGGTGGTGATCTTGTCCATCAGAAGGTCCCCTCGGTGGCGGTGGCGGACGTCGCCGCCGCGATCTCGTCGTCGGTCTCCAGGTCCCACGGGCTGGACAGCGTGCCGCGCACCGCGGTGGCCGCGGCGACGAGCGGCGACACCAGGTGTGTGCGGCCGCCCTTGCCCTGGCGGCCCTCGAAGTTGCGGTTCGAGGTGCTCGCGCAGCGCTCCCCCGGAGCCAGCTGGTCCGGGTTCATGCCGAGGCACATCGAGCAGCCGGCGAACCGCCACTCGGCGCCGAACTCCTTCATGACGACGTCGAGCCCCTCAGCCTCGGCCTCGAGCCGGACGCGCGCGGAGCCCGGAACCACCATGACCCGAACACCCGGCGCCTTCTGCCGGCCCTTGATGATCGACGCGAAGGCCCGCAGGTCCTCGATGCGCGAGTTCGTGCAGGACCCCATGAACACCGCGTCGACGGCGATGTCCTTCATCGGGGTGCCGGCGGTGATGTCCATGTACTCCAGGGCGCGGCGTGCGGCGGCCTGGTCGTTCGGGTCGCTGTAGGCGGCCGGGTCCGGCACGCTCTCGGACAGCGAGACGCCCTGGCCGGGGTTCGTGCCCCAGGTGACGAAGGGCTCGAGCTCGTCCGCGTCGATGAACACCTCGGCGTCGAACACGGCGTCGTCGTCGGTGGCGAGGGTCTCCCAGTAGGCGACGGCGTCGTCCCAGTCCTGACCGGTGGGCGCGTGGTCGCGGCCCTGCACGTAGTCGTAGGTGGTCTGGTCGGGGGCGACCATGCCGGCGCGGGCACCGGCCTCGATCGACATGTTGCAGATGGTCATGCGGCCCTCCATCGAGAGCGCACGGATGGCGGAGCCGCGGTACTCGAGCACGTAGCCCTGGCCTCCGCCGGTGCCGATCTTCGCGATGACGGCCAGGATGATGTCCTTCGCCGTCACCCCCGGGCGCAGCGTGCCCTCGACCGTGATCGCCATCGTCTTGAACGGCTTGAGCGGCAGGGTCTGCGTGGCGAGGACGTGCTCGACCTCGGACGTGCCGATGCCGAACGCCATCGCGCCGAAGGCCCCGTGGGTGCTGGTGTGCGAGTCACCGCAGACCACGGTGATGCCGGGCATGGTCAGGCCGAGCTGCGGACCGACCACGTGGACGATGCCCTGCTCCTTGTCGCCCAGGGAGTGCAGCCGGACGCCGAACTCCTCGCAGTTGCGACGGAGGGTCTCGATCTGGATCCGGCTCGTCGGGTCCGCGATGGGGCGGTCGATGGCGAGCGTCGGGGTGTTGTGGTCCTCGGTCGCGATCGTCAGGTCGAGGCGACGCACCGGTCGCCCGGCCTGCCGCAGGCCGTCGAACGCCTGCGGACTCGTCACCTCGTGCACGAGGTGGAGGTCGATGTAGAGGAGGTCGGGGTTGCCGTCCTCGCCCTTGACCACGACGTGGTCGTCCCACACCTTCTCGGCGAGCGTCTTTCCCATGAGCTCAGCCCTCCTCGTCCTCGTCGTTGCGCCGCGACCGCGGCGCGATCAGGCGACTCTACCATTGGTATACCAACGCGCGGCACCCCGCCCGCCGCGGGTCCGTCACCCCGCCGTCGCAGGCCCGTCACCCCGTGGCGACACGGCATGGAGGCCCGTGGCGACTCCCCGACACCTGTCGCGGTGGGAAGATGGTGACGACATGACGACACCTGCGCACTCGACCCGGACCATCAACCTCGAGGGCGCGGCACGCGCCGCGATCGCCGGTGGCGCACCGCTCGCGCTGCTCATCGCCCTCGGCATGCCGGGGTACGCCGCCTTCGCCATGTTCGCCGGGTTCACCGCCATCTTCGGCGCGACCGAGCCCTACCGGCAGCGTGCCGTCACCACCGGCGTCGCGGGTGCGCTGCAGGCACTCTGCATGTTCGCCGGCATCGGGGTCGGGCTCGTCGGGTCGCCGCTCTGGCTGCAGGCTGTGGGTCTCGTCGTCGTCCTGGTGGTCGCGGTCTGCACCCTCTCCACGCTCCGGGCGATCCCCGCGCAGCCGATCTTCCCGGTGTTCGCGTTCGTCGTGTCCGCACTCGTGCCGATGCGCCCGGCCGACGTCCCGCTCGTCACGACGATCATCGTCTGCTCGGTGGTCTGGGCCTGGCTCGTCGCGATGTCCGGAGCGGTGCTCCGCCGAGTGTTCCACCCGCACGCCCCGCACCGGTTCCGCCCGCTGGCCGACCGCAAGCACCGGTCGCTCGCGGTCCTCCGCACGCCGGCGCTGTGGGAGACCGTCGGGCTCAACGTCGTCGGGTCACTCGTCGCCGGGGCCGTCGCGGAGTCGATCCCCGGGCTCGGGCACCCGTACTGGGCGGTCATCGCGGTGGTCTCGACCCTGCCGGCGATCCGCCAGCGGCACACCGTGGTCCGCGCCGGGCAGCGTGTGGTGGGCACGATCGGCGGCACGGTCATCGCGGTCGGCATCCTGCTGCTCGAGCCATCGGCGTGGTGGATCGTCGTGCTGGCCGTCGTCGGGCAGTTCTTCGCCGAGATCTTCGTCGCCCGGAACTACGCCGTGTGCCTGCTGTTCCTCACCCCGCTCGCCCTGGCGGTGTCGTGGCTGAGCCTGCCCGAGGCGCCGCAGCTGCTGGCGCTCGACCGCATCGCGCAGACCGTGCTCGGTGCCGTGGTCAGCGTGGGGCTGCTGCTCGTCGGGCGCGCGATCGAGCGCCGGCGTGGCCGTGCCCTCGGTGCGACGAGCGCGATCCGGACCGTCTGACGCGCCCGGTCGAACCGGGCGTCCCTGGTCGAACCGGGCGTCCCTGGTCGAACCGGGCGTACCGGGTCGGATCGGGCGTACCTGGTCGAATCGGGCGTACCTGGTCGTTCCTTCCGACCAGGTGTGCCCGATTCCGCCTGCCATCGCGCGTGACAGGGGAAGCAACGGGCGCGGACGGCGGACGGGAGGCCCGTGGCGGCGCCGCCACGGGCCTCCCGTCCGCCGATGGTCGCGACCACTGCGTCCTGCGAAAGCGACAGATCGCTGCGGGACAACCGCGGGGATCTGTCGCTTTCGCGGACGGGACGGCACCGCGTGCCGGGGATCTGTCGCTTTCGCGAGCCCGCACGCCCCACCAGCGCGTCAGTCGCGCGGCTGGATGTTCCAGGCGTCGATGACGGGGCGGCCGTGTTCGTAGCCGAGGATGCTGACCGAGGCGGTGCCGAGCTTCAGCACGGCGCCGTCCTGCGGCGCGAGCCGGATCCACGCGGCACCGAGCGCGCGCAGCACGTGGCCGTGGGCGATGAACACCGCGTCGTGGCCCTCGGCGAGCACCGGTCGGGCACGGTTCAGGATGCGCTCGACGCGGACCCGGACCTCGGCGGCGTTCTCACCGGGGGTGTCGCCGGCGGGGACGCCGTCGGTCCAGAGGTCCCACGGCCCGTGGCGCAGCACCTTGATCTGCGGGGTGGTGAGGCCCTCGTACGCGCCGTAGTCCCACTCGTACAGGTCCTCGTCGAGCTCCGGCTCGACGCCGATCAGGTGCGCGGTGTCGCGGGCGCGCTGCAGCGGGCTCGACAGCGCCAGCGCGAACGACCGGTCCCCGAGGTACCGGCCTGCGCGCTTCGCCTGCTCGACACCGTTGTCGGTGAGCGGGATGTCGGTGCGGCCGGTGTGCTGCCCGCTCTTCGACCACTCCGTCTCTCCGTGACGGACGAGGACGAGTTCGCCGGGGCGTTCCGAGGTCATGAGTTCCTTCCGATCCAGAGGCCGAGCGCAGCTGCGCCGACCGAGACGACGAGCATCCCGAGGCCGTTCAGGACGGCGAGCCGGGTCTTGCCGGATCGGAGGAGCTGTACGGTCTCGACGCTCGCCGTCGAGAACGTCGTGTACCCACCCATCATGCCCGTCCCGAGCACAGCGACCGTCGAGGTCGGGATGGTGCCGGCCTGCCCGAGACCCGTCAGGACCCCGAGCACGAGCGATCCGGACGCGTTGATGAGCAGGGTCCCGACCGGGAACCCGGCGAACCGGGAACCGGCGACGCGGCCCTTGACGAGCCCGTCGAGCACGAAGCGCAGCGCGGCGCCGGCTCCCCCGCCGACGGCGACCAGGATCAGTTCGACCGGGCTCATCGGGCGTCCTCTCGGGGTTCGGGGCGGGTGCGGGGCCGGGTGGCCGCGGCCACCCACAGACCGAGGACGACCGCGGCGAGTCCGAGCACGACCGACAGCAGCGCGTACCCGGTGCCCGCCGTCCAGCGCCCGAGGTCGAGCAACTGCGCGGTGTCGTCCGCCAGCGTGCTGTAGGTCGTGAAACCGCCGAGGACGCCGGTGCCGACGAACAGCCGGACCGCACGACGACGACCGACGTCCGGGCCGCGGCGTGCGAGCGCGTCGAGCAGGAACCCGAGGCAGAACGCCCCGACGACGTTGATCCCCAGGATGGTCCAGCTGATCCCGTCGTGCGCGGGGAACGCCGCGGCGAGGAGTGCGCGGACGGCCGTCCCGATCGCGCCGCCGAGGGCGACCAGGGCGACGAGCCTCCAGCGCAGGTGCGGTGGGCGTTCGGCGTGCATCGTGCTCCCGTCGCGAGGCGATCGTTCCCCGGACGACGGGGACGATCCAGGCTAGCCGAGACGACGAAACCCCCGCCGAGCCGGAGCTGGACGGGGGTTTGCGTGCTGGTGACCCCAGCGGGATTCGAACCCGCGTTACCGCCGTGAGAGGGCAGCGTACTAGGCCGCTATACGATGGGGCCGCGGCTGTTGTCGGACTCGGAGCATGTCACCTGTGGTGACCCCAGCGGGATTCGAACCCGCGTTACCGCCGTGAGAGGGCAGCGTACTAGGCCGCTATACGATGGGGCCGTTCCGACAACTCGACAAGTATTGCACAAGGCTCGCACCCGCACCAAAACGGGGCGTGTCGCCCGGGTGTGCCGCCATGTCGGAGCAGGCATACGGTGGATCGATGACGGCCGACCACGACGCGATCGCCCGGGCCAGACACGTGAGCGGCTGCCCGTCGGCCACGGTCCGGATCGGTCTGTCCGGGTGGCAGTACGACGGCTGGCGCGGGGACTTCTACCCCGACGGCCTCGCGAAGCGGCGGTGGCTCGAGCACGTGGCGTCGCGGTTCCCGACGGTGGAGCTGAACGGATCCTTCTACTCGCTCCAGCGTCCGGCGCGCTACCGGGCGTGGCGTGCGGCCTCGGGCGGGCAGCCGTTCCGGTTCGCGGTCAAGGGCGGCCGGTACGTCACGCACATGCTGCGGCTCCGGAACGTCGAGACCGCGCTGGCGAACTTCTTCGCCTCGGGTCCGCTGGAGCTCGGGGACACCCTCGGGCCCGTGCTCTGGCAGCTGCCCGAGCGCCTGCTGCCGACGCCGGAGGTGCTCGACGCGTTCCTCGGGCTGCTCCCCCGGACACACGGTGCGGCCGCCGAACTCGCACGCCATCACGACGACAAGGTCCCCGGCGAACCGGACGGTCTCGTGGTGCCCGAGGAACCGGCGTGGTCGATCCACCACGCGCTCGAGTTCCGGGCCGCCGGCTTCGGCGACGAGCACCTCGACGTGCTGCGCCGACACCGCATCGCCCTGGTCGACTCGCACGCCGGCGACTTCCCCCGCTTCCGGGCGGACACCGGGGCACCACTCGCGTACCTCCGGTTGCACGGCGCACCCCGGACCTACCACGACGGGTACTCACCCCAGGCACTCGGCGGGTGGGCGACGACGGTCCTCGAGCACGCCGAGGCCGGCCGGGACGTCTACGTGTACTTCGACAACGACGCCGAGCGGCACGCTCCGTGGGACGCCCTGGCGCTCGACCGCCTGGTCGCGGCGCGACTGCGCCGGCGGGCGCCCGACCGGTGAGCAGCAGAAGCCGGGTGCGTGGACGCGACCCGTCGCGTTCTGCTCACTCGGTGACGGACAGGAGGCGCGTGGCGGCGCCGCCACGGGCCTCCAGGCCGCGCAGCGCAGCGCAGCACAGCGCAACGCAACGCAGCGCAGCGCAGCCCTAGAGCGTGAGCGACTCCCCCAGACGCAGCACGACGAGCGACCCGCCGGGCTCGACGGCCTCGCGGAGCCGGCCCGTGTGCATGCCGAGGCCGACCTCGGACAGGGTGGCCTCGTGGATCGGGTACGCCCGGGACGGCGCGATCGCGGCGACGTAGTCCATCATCTCGGCGACCTTGAGCCACGGCGCCCCGACGGGTGCCGCGAGGACCTCGACCGGGACGCCCGGGTCCGTGTAGGAGTCGCCCGGGTGGAACAGCCGGCCGTTCACGAGCACGCCGGTGTTGTCGACGATCGGCACCGAGGCGTGGATCAGCTGGTGCCGCGTGCCGTGGAAGGTGAGCGTGAAGGGGCCGACCGTCCGGTGGTCACCGTCCGTGACGACGTCCACCGTGACACCCGCCTCGGCGAGCGCCGCGCGGACGCCCTCCGGTCCGATGACGACCGCACGGGGGTTGGCGTCGAGGATGCGCCGGACCTGCTCGGCGGTGACGTGGTCCGGGTGCTCGTGCGTGACGACGACGGCGACGACCCCGGACGCGTCGACCGGTCGGGTGAAGTTCCCCGGGTCGAGGACCAGGCGGGCGTCCCCCTCGGTGATGACCTGGCAGGCGTGTTCGAGTTTGGTGACCTCCATGCGGGCGACCCTACGCGGGACCGTGCGGGCGGGGTCCCGTGGTCGCGCGGACGACCAGGTGCGCTGGTGCCGCCGCGATCGGGCCGGCGACACCGCCGTCGACCTCGGCGAGCACGGCCCGTGCAGCGGTGCGTCCCTGCGCCACCGGGTCCTGCGCGACGGTGGTGAGTCCGACGGTGGCGCCGTACTCGTGGCCGTCGATCCCCATCACGGACACGTCCTCCGGGACCGCGAGTCCGGCTCGGCGTGCGGCGAGCAGGACGCCGAGGGCCATCTCGTCCGACGCGCAGAGCACCGCCGTCGGTCGCTCCGACGCGGGCTCGGCGAACAGCACGGCCCCGGCGGCGGTCCCGCCGGCGAACGAGAACCGGCCGTCGAGGGACCACCGTTCCGGCACGGCCTGTCCCGACGACCGCACGGCGTCGAGGAACCCGTCCCGTCGCAGGTGCGGCACGGCGACGTTCATGCCGGCCTCGTCCTGCCCGCCGACGTAGGCGATGCGCCGGTGGCCGAGGCCGTGCAGGTGCTCGACCGCTATCCGGGTGACCTCGCGGTCGTCGACGCCCACGTTCCGCAGGCCCGGTGCCGGGCCGCCGATGACGACCATGGGGTGCCGACTGAGTTCGAGCTCGGCTCGTTCGGTGGCGTCGAGCACCAGGGAGAGCAGGACGAGGCCGTCGACGCGGTGGCGCAGCATCGAGCGCCGGAACGCCCGGTCACGGTCGCCGCCCGGGCCGCCGAGGTTGTAGAGGACCAGGTCGTACCCGGCCTGGCGGAGCTCCGCGTCGACACCGCCGAGCGCCTTCACGTAGAACCAGCGGTCGATGACGGGCACGACCACCCCGACGGCGCGCTGACGACCGGTGGCGAGGCCGGCCGCCGCCGAGCTCGGGACGTACCCGAGTTCGTCGGCGACCCGCTGCACCTGCTCGATCGTGGTGTCGGCCACGTTCGACATGCCGCGGAGCGCCCGCGACACCGTGGACTTCGACAGCCCCGTGACGGTCGCGATCTCCTGGATCCCCATCGGTGCGACCCGGGAGGCCCGTCAGCCGTCCGTGCCGTGTGTCACGTCCGCCGGCGCGTCGGGTCCACCCCGTCGGGCCGTCACCGCGGGCACGCCGCGGTCCGCCCGGCGTTGCGGCACCCGTGCGGGGCGCGCCGGCCGTCGTGCAGCCGGTGCGACCTCGTCCCAGCCGGCGTGCTGGTGCACCCGTCCGTCCGCGCCGGGTCGGGGTCGGCGACCGGTGGGGTCGGTGACCGACGTGTGCACCGGGGCGACCGCGGGCGCAGCACCGACGCCCCGGGGCACGGACGCACCCGTGCCGTCCTGCGGTGCGGTCCGGCGGAGGACCGCGACCCGCCACCGGTCGAGCGCGACGACGCCGAGCACGCACACGAGCAGGGTGAGCGCCCAGCCGAGCGCCGGTCGCCCGGTGAGCTCGCAGAACACCGTGACGCCGAGGAACAGGACGCCGAACATCCCGACGAAGCCGATGGCCTCCTCGATGTGGGCGGTGGGACGGGTGGGTCCGCGCTGGGCCATGGTCGTCAGCCCTTCACGCCGCCGGCGGTGAGCCCCGCCACGATGCGCCGCTGGAAGATCAGCACGAGGATGACCAACGGGATCGTGACGATCGTGCCGGCGGCCATCACCGCCGTATAGGGCTCCTGGTGCGGCTGCGACCCGGCGAACGAGGCGATCGCCACGGTCACCGGCTGGGTCGCGTCGCTCGACAGCTGCGACGAGATGAGGTACTCGTTCCAGCTCGAGATGAACGCCAGGATCGCCGTGGTGAACACCGCCGGCGCCGCGAGCGGCAGGATGATCCGCCGGAACGCCTGCACCCGGGTGCACCCGTCGATGCGGGCTGCCTCTTCGAGGTCCCACGGCATCTCGCGGAAGAACGACGCAAGCGTGTACACGGTCAGCGGCAGCACGAACGAGATGCTCGGCAGGATGAGCGCCTGGTACGACCCCATCCACCCGATGTCGGTGAACAGCTGGAACAGCGGCGAGATGAGGGCGACGCCGGGGAACATCGACGCGGCCAGGATCGCGCCGGCGATGAGCGACTTGCCGCGGAACTCGAGCCGGGCGAGGGCGTACGCCGCCGTGGTGCCGACGAGCAGGGCGATGATCGTCACGACCCCACCGATGAGCAGGCTGTTGGCGAGCGCCCGACCGAGGTGGTTGCCGAGCGACGTGGAGAACGCCGTCGCGTAGTTGTCGAGCGTGACGTGCGTCGGCCACGGGGTGGCGTCGAACGTGAACCCGACGTCGCGGAAGCTCGTCACCACCATCCAGTAGAACGGCAGGAGGCACCACACGGCGATGACGATCGCCTGCACGGCCGTGCGGATGCGCGGCCCGGTGTCGCGGCGGACGCGCACCTCGGTGCGGTCGACGGCGCGGTCGCGTGCTGCTGCGGAGGACCGCGGGCGGTCTGCTGCGAGGGTCACTTGAGTTCACCCTTCTGCTGGGCGGCCTGCGTCTGCACGACGTTGGCACCGAGGAACCGGACGAAGACGAACGCCACGATGAAGATCACCAGGAAGGTGATGGTCGACAGGGCCGACGCGGAGTTGAAGCCCTGCCGGATCTGTTCGACGACCAGGATCGACAGGGTCGTGGTGGCGTTGCCGGAACCACCGCCACCGCCGGTGAGGATCGCGGGCAGGTCGTACATGCGGAGCGCGTCGAGCACGCGGAACAGGATCGCGACCATCAGCGCGGGCTTGATCAGGGGCAGGGTGATGAGCACGAAGCGCTGGAACGTCGACGCGCCGTCCATCTTGCCGGCCTCGTAGACCTCCTCCGGGATCAGCTGCAGGCCCGCCAGGATGAGGAGCGCCATGAACGGCGTGGTCTTCCAGGTGTCGGCGATGATGACCGCCCACCGGGACGCCCACTCGCCGCTCGTCCACAGGATCTGCTGCCCGAGGACGTGGTTGAGCACGCCGTTCGCGTCGAAGATGAAGTACCAGAGCTTCGCGGTGACGGCGGTCGGGATCGCCCACGGCACCAGGATCGCGGCACGGACGAGCGCACGGCCCTTGAAGTTGCGGTTCATGATGATGGCCATCCACACGCCGATGACCGTCTCGGCGAGCACGGTGACGACGGTGAAGAAGAACGTGTTGCCCATCGACACCCAGAACTGGGAACCGAGGCTGCCGGGCGGGCACGTGACGTTGCCGCACTGCTGGCCGAGCCAGTGCGCGTAGTTCGTGATGCCGGCGAACCCGCCCTGCACGAACAGACCGGTCGCCTTGTCGAGGCCCTGGTCGAGCTGGAACGACTGGATGACCGCGCTGACCACGGGGTACCCGATGACGATCGCGAGGAGCACGATCGTCGGGCCGATGAGGTACACGGCCCACCGGCCGTGCTCGGCGTTGAGTCCGCCCTTGCGCCGTCGGCGCTTCGGGTCCGTGCCCGTCGGGTTGGGGATGGCTGCGGGGATCTCGGTTGCTGCTGACACGTGTCGGCCTCCTTGCCGGGGGTGTCGGAACGCAAGTAGGGGGCGGACGGGAGGCCCGTGGCGGACCCGCCACGGGCCTCCCGTCCATCAAGCGGCGTGCGCCGCTAGCTGCTGGTCGCCGACTTGAGGGCGTCCTGCATGTCCTTCATGGCTTCGTCGACCGACTTCGATCCCTTGAGCGCCGCGTAGGTGTTGTCCTGGATTGCCTTCGTGACGGCCGGGTAGAACGGCGTGACCGGGCGCGGCTCCGCCGACTCGATCGACTTGAGCAGCGTCGGCAGGTAGGGCAGCTGCTTCGTCAGCTCGGGGTCGGTGTACAGGTCACCGACGACCGGCGCGAGCGAGCCCTGGGTCGCGAAGAACTTCTGCGTCTCGTCCGAGGTCAGGAACTCGAGGAAGTCGTGCGCCGTGGCCTTGTGCTTCGAGTACACGCTGATCGCGGCGTTGTGTCCGCCGAGCGTGGAGGCACCGACGCCGTCGGCACCGGGTATCGGCGCGATGCCGAAGGTGTCCTTGACCTTCGACGAGCCGTCGGTCTTGGCGAGGCTGTAGACGTACGGCCAGTTGCGCAGGAACAGGAGCTTGCCGGCTTCGAACGCGGTGCGGCCCTGCTCCTCCTGGTAGGTGATCGCCTCGGCCGGGATGTTCCCGTCCTCGAACGCGTCCACCAGGTTCTGCAGGCCGGCCTTCGCCTTGTCGGTGTCGACGTCGGGCGCACCGTCGCTGCCGAGCACCGAACCGCCGGAGCCGTTGATCGCCTCGGAGGCGTTCACCGTCAGGCCCTCGTACTTCGCGAACTGCCCCGCGTAGCAACCGATGCCGGCGTCCTTCGCGATCTTGCAGTCGTCCATCATCTCCTTCCACGTGGTGGGAGGCGTCTTGACGAGGTCCTTGCGGTAGTAGAGCAGCGCGCCGTCCGAGGTCTGCGGGGCGGCGTAGAGGGTGTCGTTGTAGGTCGCGGTCTTCACCGTCGACGGCAGGAGCTTCGAGGTGTCGATCTCCATGTCGCCGGTCAGCGGCGTCAGCCAGCTCTTCGCGGCGAACTCGGCGGTCCAGACGACGTCCACGTCGACGACGTCGTAGTTCTCGTCCTTCGCCTGGAAGTGCTGCACGAGGTCGTCGTGCTGCTGGTCGGCCTGGTCGGACTGTTCCTTGAAGGTGACCTTCTCGTCCGGGTGGGCCTTGTTCCACTTCGCGATGAGCGGGCGGACGACGTTCGAGTTGTCCTTGCCCTGCACGTAGGTGATGGGGCCGCGGCTGTCCTGGCCGCTCTTGGCGTCATCCGATCCGGCGCCGGAGCTCCCGCTCGAGCAGCCGGTGAGCACGAGGCCGATGACGGCGACCCCGGCAACGGATGCGAACCGCACCCTGGAGCGTGTTGTCTTCACAGCGTTGTCTCCTCATTGAGATCACCAGGGGGCATCGATCGGGTTCGACGACGCTGCCCTGGAGCAGGCGCCGCTGCCTGCTGGTGGAGGAAGCTACGCCCGGTCCGGCGGGAGCGCAACCGGTTGCATCGGTTCCGTGACCTGAGCGTGACCCATGAGGTTCCCGTGGCTTCCTGGGTGAGCGCTCACCCTCGTCTGGGGCACACGCACCGCACTGCGGAACCCCGCACGAACCCCGCCACTGCTGGTCCGGTCCGTTGTCCGGACGCCGCGGGCGGTCGTAGCGTCCCGAGCATGACCCTGCACTCCTCCGTCACCGTGCCCGGCCCCCGTCGGGTCGTCAGCGTCGACCTCGACGCTCCGCTGCCGCGCCTCGTCGCCGACGAGTCGGGTTCCTCCGCGCTCGTCGTCGGCTACCGCGACGGCTTCCCCGTCACCACCCTCGACGTGCTGCTCACCGCGGACCCGGCCGACGCCGCCCGCGCGATGGCGCCCCTGGTCGACGGCCTCGCACGGACCTCCGGTGCGACGGAGACCCCGATCCCCGACCTCGAGCTCCCGCTCATCTCGATCGTCGTGTCGACCATCGTCACCCGGGTCGAGGACATCCGGAAGCTGCTCGACTTCCTCGAGCACCTCGACTACCCGCGGTACGAGGTCATCCTCGTCGACAACCGCGTGAAGCTGCCCGAGGTCGACGCCCTGCCCGGGCTGCTCGAGGGCCGCGACGTCCGGCTGGTCACCGAACGCCGTCCGGGCTGCTCCGCCGGCCGCAACGCCGGGGTCGCAGCGGCGCACGGCGAGATCATCGCGTTCACGGACGACGACGTCCGGGTGGACGCACAGTGGCTCCGGTCCATCGGCACGCGCTTCGTCCGCGAGCCCGAGGTCGCCGCGGTCACCGGGATGATCCTGCCCGTCGAGCTCGAGACCCCCGCGCAGATCTGGTACGAGGCGTACTACGGCGGCTTCAGCGGCGAGCGCACCTTCCAGCCGGTGACGATCGTGCCGGACGACGTCCCCGGGGTCATGCGGCACGCGCAGGCCCGGGCCGTCCGCCCCGACGGCTCGGTGCAGAAGCACTTCGCCGTGTACGGCATCGGCGGCTACGGCGCCGGCGCGAACTGGGCGGTCCGACGGTCGGCGTTCGACGCCGTCGGCGGGTTCGACCCCGTGCTCGGTGCCGGTGTGCCCGCCCGCGGCGGCGAGGACCTGGCGATCTTCATCGACATCCTGTGGAGCGGTGGCCGGATCGGCTTCGAACCCCGTGCGGTCGTCCACCACCGGCACCGGCAGGACCTCGCCGGGCTGCACGGGCAGCTCCACTCGAACGGCGTCGGGTTCACGGCGCTGATGTGCGAGCTCATCGCGAAGGACCGCCGGCACGCGCTCGTGCTCGCGCGGCTGATGCCCCGCGCCGGCAAGATCAAGCTGAAGCAGCTGGTGTCACGGCTGGCCGGCCGGCGTGACGCCGCGGCCGAGAGCATCACCGAGGCCTCCACGACCCGGATCCCGCGCTCGCTGGCGTACCACGAGTTCCGCGGCTTCCCGGCGGGTCCGGCGGCGTACTTCCGCAGCCGTCGGTTCTGGCGCGAGGTCGAGGAGGGCCGCTTCCGCCCGTAGGCGGCGTGCAGGAGACGTCCGCACCGGACGGACGGGAGGCCCGTGGCAGCGTCGCCACGGGCCTCCCGTCCGTCCGGTGCGTGCGTGCGGTGCACGCGGTGCCTGCCGTGCGCACCGCGCACGCGGAGCGCGGTCGCCCGCGCCGCGGTCACCCGCGCCGCGACCGCCCGACGACGTACCGCCACGGGCCACCGAGCGCCGCCACGAGCTCGACGCGTTTGAGACCGGCAGTCGCCTCGCGGAACGCGTCGTCGACCGGCCACCCACCCACGGCGTCCACCGCCGCGGACACCTGGTCGGCGTCGGCACCGGTGCCCTGTCCGAGCGCGCCGAGCTGCCGCAGCGCCCCGACCGCCCGACGCAGCACGGCCAGTGCGGTGCGCGGTCGCAGCATGAGCTTCGCGACCCACGCGCCGAGGCCGGTGCCGTAGCCGAGCGCCTGCGAGCGCAGCGCCGCCCGGTCCGGCCGGTGCTTGTGCCAGACGACGGCCGTGGGCTCCACGGCGAGCGCGCCGCCGGAGAACAGCACCCGGGTGAACAGGTCGGGGTCCTCGCCGGCGCGGGCCAGGGTGCCCGGGCCGAGTGCGACGTCGAACCCACCCAGGGCGAGCGCGGCCGAGCGGCGGAGCGACATGTTGGCACCGGTGCCGAACGCGCCGACGGAGAACGGGAACAGCGGCAGGTCGGCCGGCGGCGCCGACGTGCGGAACACCCGGCGGTCGGTGTTGCGCGCCCAGGTGACGCGCTCGTCGAAGTACCGCTGCGTGGGGGTCCGGAGTTCGCCGCTGGGCACGAGGCCGGTCACGCAGACGACGTCCGCGTCGCGGGCGTACGCGTCGGCGAGCGCTGCGAGCCAGTGCCGGTCGACGACCACGTCGTCGTCGACGAAGGCGACCACGGCCCCGGACGCGAGGGCGAGTCCGGCGTTCCGTGCGCGCGAGACGCCGGGTCGGGCCTCCAGGACGTACCGCAGGCGCGGGTCCGCGAGCGACGTGACCACGTCGCGGGTCGCGGTGGTGGTGGGCGCGTTGTCGACGACCAGGACCTCGAAGTCGTCGTGCTCGGACGCGAGCACCGAGCGAACGCAGCGGCGCAGGTCGTCCGGCCGGTCGCGGGTGCCGATGACGACGGAGATGCGCCCGACCGGCGTCCCCGCGGGGGCGTCCGGGAGGCCCGTGGTGCGCAGCGCGCGCAGGGCCGGTCCCAGCTCGGCCGGGTCCACGCCGCCGTCCGCGTCGACGCTGACGTCGACGAACCCGGCGATCTCGCGTCCGTCACGGACGAGCAGGCGGGCGCGGCGGAAGCCGGTGGCACCGGCGAGTTCGACGATGGACGCGGCGAGCGCCTCCTGTCGGTCGACGGCGCCGACCCAGGCCGCGCCGGCCCAGGCGGGCACGTCCAGGGACGGCATCGCGGGCGTGAGCGTGAGCATGCGGGTGGTGGTGGCCTGCTGGTCGGTCATGGTCCGATGCTCCGGTGGGGCTGCTGCGGGGTCAACGGCGGCCGCCCGCGGTTGCGGCGACGGACGTCCGACTTGCGGTTTGCCGCCAGTGCACCCCCCCGGACGGTAGGATCGTGAGGACGACTCGGCGGCAGCACGCCGGGCACGAGGAGGACGCATGTCGATGGGCCCCACCGACGAGCTCGGCGCCGTGCTCCTCTCGGAACAGAGCGTCTTCGTGGTCGACGCCGTGACGTGCGTCTGCGGCCACGTGCAGGACGCCCACGAGCACTACCGTCCGGGCACGGACTGCGCCCTCTGCGACTGCCAGAAGTTCCGCAAGAAGCGCTGATCCGGCCCTCCGAGCACTGACCGATCGGGGGCGGTGCGGGAAACCGCCGCTTCCCCGCAGACGGGCACGGGTCGCCTTGTCGGCCCCGGAACGCCGCGGTTAGCGTCGCGTCCATGGCCATCTCCCCCGCGGTCCCCGCGTGCATCGTCCTCGCCCACGAGGACCCGGCACACGTGCGCCGACTCGTCGAGGCGCTCGACCCGTTCCCGGTGTTCCTGCACTGCGACGCGCGCACCCCCGAGACGGTGTTCCGCGCCATGACCGACGGGCTGCCGGACCGCGTCCGGCTGCTCCCCCGCATCCGGACCGGCTGGGCCCGCTGGGAGAACGTCGCCGCCGAGGTGTCCGGCTACCGGGCCGCCCTGGCCGAGACCGACGCCTCGCACGTGGCCGTGCTGACCGGCAGCGACTACCCGCTCGCGAACCCCACCGAGATCACAGCCCTGCTCGAGGCCCACCGGGAGGAGTCGTTCATCTCGGTCAACCCGCTGCCGTTCGCACCGTGGGGCCGCGACGGCGGCATCTCCCGCATCCGGTTCCGGCACTGGGCGTGGCGGAAGCACATGCTCCGGCTGCCGGTCCCCCGCCGCGTGCCGGCGAACGTCTCCTTCGCCGGGGGCTCGCAGCTCAAGGTCCTCGCCCGCCGGCACGCCGCCGCCGTCGTGGACACCGTCGACCAGCGCCCCGACCTGGTCCGGTTCTGGCAGCGCACCTGGGTCGCCGACGAGACCTTCGTGCCGTCGGTGCTCAACTCGCCGTCGCTGACGCCGGGGTTCGCCGACGAGCACGTCTCCCAGCCGCTCTGGTGGATCGGGTGGGACGGCACCGCGCGGAAGAGCCCGCCGTGGTTGACCGTCACCGACGCGGGGCAGCTGCTCGAGCGTCGGACGGACGCGGACGTCGAGGTGCAGCACCTGTTCGCGCGGAAGTTCTCGACCGACCGGAGCGGTGACCTGCTCGACGTCGTGGACGCGGCCTTCGGGCTGCGCCAGGGTGCGGGCGCGGTGTCGGGGTCGGCGACGGCGACGGCGACGGCGACGGCGACGGCGTCGGCGTCGGCGCGTCAGGACGCGGCAGCGGTGGTCGCGCCGTGAGCTTCCCCCCGCAGACCCGCCGTGAGGCCCGCGCAGCGCGCGAGGCACCCGTCCCCGTCGCCGCCGTGCCCGAGTCGCTCGACACCGGGTCGGTCGCGGTGCGGAAGGGCGCCTCCGTCCTGTTCGGCCGCGGCCTGCTGTACGTCGTCGTCTGGTCGATGCAGCTCGTCGTCTCGTCGCTGATCTCCCCGGTGCTCGCGCACCTGATGCCGCCGGCCGAGTTCGGCGTCCTCGCCTCGGCCATCGCGCTGTACCAGGCGCTCGTCGTCCTGGCAGTCCTCGGCATCGACCAGGCGTCGGTGCTGCAGCGCGCCGAGGACGGCGACGACCGCCGGGCGCGCGGCCTGCTCGCCGTCGGCATGGTCACCGCGATCGTCGTCACCGTCGCCGCGCTCACCACGATCCCGGTCTGGGCCGACGCAGCCGGCTTCGTCGGCAACCACCCGCTGCTCCTCGTCGCGGTGCTCTGGACCGGCCCGGCCGCCATCGTGCAGATCTCCCTCGCGCTGCTCGTCGCCCAGGACCGCATCCGGGTCTTCGCGGTCACGAGCCTGCTGTCCTCGATCGGCGGCTCGGTCATCGGCCTCGGGCTCCTCACCTGGGTGCAGGCCGACGCGACCACCTACGCGTGGGGCGGCGTCGTCGCCCAGGGCGTGGCGATGGTCATCGGCATCGCGGCGACCCGCCCGCGTCTCGCCGGCCTGTTCGACCGCAGGACCACCGCCCGGGCGTTCCGCCTCGGCGTGCCGATCGCCCTCGGCAACCTGTCGTACTTCGTGCTGAACGCCGGCGACCGGATCGTCGTCCAGCGGCTGCTCGGCCCGGACGAGGTGGCCCGCTACCAGATCGCCTACGTCGTCGGCTCGGCGGTCATCTTGCTCCTGACCTTCACGAACCAGGCCTGGGCGCCGCACTTCGCCGCCCTCCGCGACCCGGTCGCCCGCCGGCAGCTCGCCATGCACTCCCGCGACGAGCTGTACAAGATGCTCGGACCGGTCCTGCTCGCCGTGACCCTGGTGTCACCGGTCGCGCTGCCGATCCTCGCCCCGGCGTCGTACCGCGTGCAGGAGCTCTCCGTCGTCGTCTTCGTCGTCGCGATCACCGCGTTCCCCGTGGTCGCCAGCGGCGCGACCGGACGTCTGCTCCTGGTCGAACGCCGCGGTGTCGCAGTCGGGGTGATCGCCGCGATCGCCGGCGCCGTGAACATCGGCGCGAACCTCGTGCTCGTGCCCGTGCTCGGCATCGCCGGCGCGGGCCTCGCCACCGTCGTCGCCTACGCGATCCTGGCCGCCATGCAGTTGCTGGCCATGCCCGACCGCCGCGAGTGGCGCGGACCGGGAGCCCGGATCGTCCTGACGACCCTCGCCGCGCTCGTCGTGGCCGCCGCGTCCCTGCTCCTGCCGCAGGACGTGCTCTGGAACTGGGCCCGCATCGCCGGGGTGGTCGCCTGCCTCCCCTGGTTCCTCCGCCGACTGAAGACCGCAAGGGGTGGTGTCTCGTGAGACCGCGACAGACTGCAACCGACGGCACCCGCCGACTCCGCGTCGGCGTGCTGGTGACCGGACTCGCCATCACCGGCGGACTCGAACGCTGCGTGCTCGAGGACACCCGCGAGCTCGTCGCCGCCGGCCACCAGGTCGAGGTCTGGCACCGGAACGGCCAGTCCCCGCGCGCCGCCGAGGGCCCGCCGCCCTACGAGGCGATGGGCGTGCGCCTGGTGGAGGCCACCGACTACCGGTTCGGCATCACCACCGCGCTCCGCGACGCCTGGCGCTTCGCCCGCGAGGGACTGCGGATCCGACGATCACACCTCGACGTCCTCTGGCTGAACCGCCCCGAGTACCTGCCGTTCGGCCGCGTCGCGTCGCTCGTCTCCGGCGTCCCGCTCGCGGTGCACCTGCACCACGCGCCGAACTACCGGCGGCTCGGACCGATCGCCGGCGGCCGCACCCGCTACTTCGCCGTCTCGCACGCGATGGCGCGCGCCTGGGCAGCGTCCGGCGTGCCGACGGACCGCATCACGATCGTGCCGAACGGCGTCGACACCGACGCGTTCCCGGCCGCCACCCCGGCGTCGGTGCACGACGCCCGCGCGGCACTCGGCATCGCCGAGGACACCCCGACGGTGCTCTACTACGGTCGGCTCACCCGGTCGAAGGGCGTGCTCGCCCTCCTGGAGGCGTGGGGTCGCGTCCGCACGACCGCCGCGGCACGCGTGCCGGTCACCACTCCCCCCGTGGCTGGTCACGCGGCGCCCGCGCCGCTCCTCGTGCTGGCCGGTGCCCTCTACCCTGAGGAAGCCGACGCCGTGCACGCCGCGATCGACGCGCTCCCCGCCGGTTCCGTGCTCGTGCTCCCCGAGCGGGACGACGTCGTCCCGCTCCTGCACGCCGCCGACGTCGTGGTGGCGCCGTCCATCGAGCCCGAGGGCTTCGGCCGGGTCGTGGTCGAGGCGATGTCCACCGGCCGTCCCGTCGTCGCGGCCGCATCGGGCGGCACCGGAGAGATCCTGTCGGGTGACTGGGCGCGGTACACCGTCGACCCGGCCGACCCCGACGCACTGGCGGAGAAGCTGCTCGACACCCTCGACGACGCCGAGCGCGACCCGTCCCTCGCCGCCCGGTGCCGCGCGTGGGTGCGTGACCGCTACGGGCGCGAGCCGCACGTGCGCGCGCTGCTGCAGGCGCTGCTGGCACACGCCCGGCGCTGACCGGGCCGGGCCCGGCGTCGTCTGCGTGCACCGGGCGGCGGCGTCGGTCTGCGCCGGGCTCGGCGCCGTCAGCCGGCGGTGGGTTCTGTGGACGGCAGCGTGGCCCGGGGGCTCTCGCCGTCCGCGGGCACGTCGATCGTCATCCAGTCGACCAGCAACGACCCGGCGGCGTCCCGGGGCGGCAGGCCCTCGAGCGATCCCGTCTGCACGACCAGGTGCATGCGCTCCACGGGGATGTCCTGGGTGGTGCTCCCGACGACCTCGTCGTCGACCAGGAACGACATCCGCGACGGCGTCCACTCGATCGTGTACGTGTGCCAGTCGGCCAGCGACGCGTCGGTCTCGTGGTGGATGCACTTCTCGGCCGGGTCGACCAGGCAGTGCACGTTGAGCCAGGCGGGCGCACCGAGCGCACCCTCGGGGAAGTCGATCTCGCCGTGCGCCCAGACGTTCTCGTCGCTCCAGAGCAGCACCGCCACCCCGTAGCCGTCGACCTCGTCGCTCTTCATCCGGATGCTGTACCGGCCGGAGGTCTGTCCGCCCCATCGTCCGTCGACGAGCGGCACGACCCCGCCGGCGAGCGGGGTGCCCGCCTTCGTCGTGCGGAGGTGCATGTCGAGCATCCCGTCGTGCGCGCTCAGCGTGGACGCCTGGTACCGACCGGTCCCCGCGGTGTCCGCGAAGCCGTGGTAGACGGTGAACCGGTCGTCGTAGGCCGCCTCGAACCCGCCGGACGGGGCAGACTCGTCGAAGTCCTCGGAGAACACCCGCTTCCAGCCGTCCCCGTCGCCGGTCGGCATCGCGACCCCACTGGGTCCGGGGCCGACGGACGTCGTGCCGGTGGTCGCCGCGGCGACGGCACCGACCGCGACCACCAGGGCGGCGGCCACGATCGCGACCCGTCGTCCCCGTGTCCGGAGCGGCGTGCGGTGACGGGAGGTGCCGAGGCCGTGCGCGGGTGGGGCGCCGTGCGCGGCGGCCGACTGCTCGGCGACGGGGCGTGGGCCGTCATCGTCCGGGGTCATGGAGCTGTCCATGCGCGGACCTCCGAGAGACCGACGTTGATCGTGCTGTTCGACACCCCGGTGGTGGTGAACCGCACCCAGGTGACGTTGCGGGCGGTGAAGTCGACCGTCCGGGCGCTGCCGTCGTTCGGGAGCTCGCCCACGGCGACCTGGCTGCCGTCCGAGAACGTGAGCGTGCCGCTCGTGATCTGGTCGTCGCTGTTCGGACGGTCGTGCAGGACGATGCGCTGGAGCGCGACCGGGGTGGCCCAGTCGAGCTGGATCCAGATGCCGGTCCGTCCCCAGGGCACGGCCCACTCGGCGGTGTGGTCGACCGGGTGGCCGGACACCACGCCGTCGACGGCCTTCGCGACGGTCTGGCCGTCGGCCGGGTTGTCGGCGATCGCCGTCGGGGTGGCCGAGCCGGTGACGTCCCGCAGGCCCGGAGTGGGGGTCGGGGTGGGAGTCGGCGTCGGCGTCGGCGTGGGGGTCGGCGTCGGCGTCGTACCGCCGCTGCTCGCCGGGGAGAATGCCCGGATCTCGGCGAGTCCCACGTTCTGCGTCCCGCCACTGACCGAGGTCACCGTGAACCGCACCCACCTCACACTGCGCGCCGCGAACGTGATCCGCTGCACCGCACCACCGTTGTGCAACGCCGGCACCGTCACACTCGAACCGTCCGAGAACGTCAACGTCCCACCCAGCACCTGGTCCACCGCGTTCGGCCGATCAGCGAGGTCGACCGCGTCCAACGCCGTCGCCCCCGCCCACCCGAGCTGGATCCAGGTCCCCGCACGACCGGAGGGCGCGACCCACTCCGCCGTCGGCGCGTCCGGGTACCCGCTCACCACACCGTCGACCGCCTTCACGGCCGTCTGGCCATCAGCGGGGTTCTCCGCACTCGCCGTCACCGACGCCGAACCCGTCACGTCCGTCCGGGTCGGGGTCGGCGGTGGCGTCGTCGTGTCGGCCGGGGCCAGCGCGCGGATCTCGGCGAGTCCGACGTTCTGCGTCCCGCCACTGACCGACGTCACCGTGAACCGCACCCACGTGACACTGCGCGCCGCGAACGTGATCCGCTGCACCGCACCACCGTTGTTCAAAGCCGGCACCGTCACACTCGAACCGTCCGAGAACGTCAACGTCCCACCCAGCACCTGGTCCACCGCGTTCGGCCGATCAGCGAGGTCGACCGCGTCCAACACCGTCGCCCCCGCCCACCCGAGCTGGATCCACGTCCCCGCACGACCAGACGGCGCAACCCACTCCGCCGTCGGCGCGTCCGGGTACCCGCTCACCACACCGTCGACCGCCTTCACGGCCGTCTGACCATCAGCCGGGTTCTCCGCACTCGCCGTCACCGACGCCGAACCCGTCACGTCCTTGTGTGCGGGGGTCGGGTCCGTGGGGTCGGTGGGGTCCGTCGGCGCGGGCGAGCCAGCGGTGTACTGCCGGCTGAGCCACGAGGTCTCGGGTCGAGCCGAGCAGGCTTCGTACGAGGCGCAGGTCTCACTGTCGTGCGCGGCGTAGGTGAAGAACGCGTCGGCCTTCGCCTGGGTCTCGGCCGTCGTCAGGTTCGCCGGACGGTCGGCGATCGGGTACCCCATGTACCCGGTGAAGCCGTGCGCGCCGGTGTACTGCTGCTGCACCTGGTCGGTCAGGTACGCGACCGTGTGGTGGTCGCTGTGGTCACCGTCGCCGTACTCGCCCTCGTGGTCGAGGGTGTGGATGTCCGTCGGTGCGAAGTCCTGCACGATCCCCTGCAGCGTCGCCCGGAGCTGCGCGAGCGTGTACGTGGCGGCGTGCGGGGCATCGGCGACGGTGTGCAGCGTGTCCATGTCGCCCGTGTACAGGCGCTGGAGGCTCTCGTAGCCGTTCGCCCAGAAGCCGTTGCCCTCGACGTTGCCGTCCGGCAGGTCCATGAAGACCAGGCTGATCCGCGGGTCAGCGGTCAGGGTCTCCGTGAGCAGGGTCCGTCCGGCGACCGTCGTGGAGCCGGTCGTCGACGCCGGGTCGACGCCGGCCATGCTCGCGTAGGCGGCCATCAGTCCCACCTGGCGTTCCTGCCAGTACCAGTCGGGCTTGCCGGCGTCACCGGCGGTGACGATCACCGAGCGGACGCAGCGCCCCGCGTCGATGTCCTTCCGCAGGTCCGTGCCCTGGAAGAGCAGGTCGTCGTCGGGGTGGGCGACGACGTTGAGCACCCGCCCGGCGCTGCAGTCGGCCGCCGCGGCCACGGCGGGCTGGACCACGAGGTTCGGCGCGACCAGCACGGCGAGCACCGTGGCGAGCACGCCCGCGACGGACGCGACGGTGGCCCGTCGCGTCCGTCGCGGTCTGTCGGAGGTCGGTTCAGTCGGTTGCATGGCGCAGGCCCTCCGTCGTCAGCTCGTACATCGCGGTCGTCCCCGACGACCAGACCCGCTTCCAGTAGGGCGAGGACGCCATGGCGGCGGCGAGCTCCTGGTAGTCGGCGTCGCTCTGGTAGCCGTACCGCTCGTCGTAGGCGCCGAAGGGCTCCGCGACCAGGGCGTAGTAGCCGGTGGCCGACCAGTTCACGACGAGTTCCCGCGTCACGTTCGACAGGTCCGCCTCGGCGTCGTAGCCGCCGGTCGCGTCCGGGTACGGGCCGAGGGCTTCGCGGGACAGGTAGCCCACGTCGAAGTACCGTGCTCCGGTGTTGCTCGGGACGGCGTTGGCCGACCCGGTGAGCAGCATCACGGAGCCCGCGGGTGCCGTGCGGTCGTAGTACTGCGTCGCCGCGGACTGGCTCCGGGTCATGACGCGGTTCCAGTCGAGCGAGGTCTGTCCGAACGCACCGATCGCGACGAGCGCCGCCACCGCTGCTCCGGCGACCGCGAACCGCACCGCGGACGGACGCATCCCCCGCTGCAGGACCGCCCCGACCGGGGCGAACCGACCGGCGGGCATCGGGAGCGCCGCCGCCAGGATCGCGATCCACGGCGTCGCGAAGAGCACGACGCGGAAGACGCCCTCCTGGCCGTAGTTCGTGGCGACGAGCAGCGAGATCGGGCTCGCGGCGGTGGCGAGGAGTGCCCAGTGCGTCCGGTCACGCCGCATCAGGACGGTCACCACGGCGATGAGTCCGAGCACCACGAGCGCGGCTGCCGGGATGTCGAACGCCAGACGCGTGACGAGCGGCTTCGGCAGGACCGTCATGTCGTGCGCGGGCGGCTGCACGTTGTCGAGCACGCGTCCGACCGCCGCGAGCGACAGGAACCGCCCGAGGATGTCGCCGTTCAGCGCGGCGAAGACCACCGCCGGCACGAGCACGACGACGGGGAGCCACCAGGGGCGGAGCATCCGGAACACGATGAGCGTGACGAGTGCGGCGACCGTCAGGTACGGCGAGATCTGGTGGGTCACGGCGAGCACGATGCCGATGAGGGTGATCGCGACGATCCGCGAGAGCCCCACGCGCCGTGCCCGCGGCTTGGCGGCGACGGAGCCGTCGGCGGTGGTGACGGCGGCATCGCGCAGCGGTCCGGTGGCGAGCACGAGGATCACGATCGACATCAGGATGCCGGTCGACTGCGGCGAGAAGTACGTGGTGTTGAGCGAACCGGTCATCGCGGTCAGCAGCGCTGCGATCCACGGTCGACGGGCGCCGGGCAACCAGTGCGCAGCCAGGACCCCGACCGCGATGGTCGTGCTGAAGGCGAGCAGGACCGGCACCCACGCGGCGATGAGGATCGTGTTGACGATGCCCCCGACGTCGGCCACCCAGGCCGCGCCGGCGAACAGGCCGGACCAGGTCTGGAAGATGTCGGCCGACGGGTTGGTCCCACCGAACTGGCGGATGTACTCGACGACACCGATGTGCCGCGCGGCGGCGGTCACGGTGGGCACGCCGTACGTGATCGCCTGGGCGAGCTGCACGACACCGCCGAGCACGACGACGGGCACGGCGAGCGCGCGGCCGCGGACCAGGGCGATCACCGCCGCGGCGACGACGAGCACGAGGCCGACGACCAGGCCGGGGCCGAGCGAGCCGAACAGGCCTGCGGGCACCGGGTCGCCCATGTGGGTGAGCGCGGCGACGACCACGACGACGAGCCCGCCGAGCGAGAGCGCCGTCACGGTGGCGGTCGTGCTCCACCGGGGCCGGGCGGTCTCGCGGCGCACGAGGCCGGCGCGACGGAGCTCCGCCACGTCACGGGGTACCGAGACGGCGAGCGCCGCCGCGGTGAGCACGACGACACCGACGAAGGGGACCGTCGGCGCCCAGATGTGGAAGGTCGCCATGGTGTAGCCGATGCCGATCGTGCCGACGAGCGCCCCGGTGACGGCGAGGACGGCGAACCGTGCGAGGGACATCGGACGGACGAGCAGCATCGGGGCGACCCCGAGCAGCGCGAACAGGAAGACCGCGACGGCGCTCGCCCGCAGCGTGGGCAGCTCGACGACGCTGCCGACGGCGGCCAGCACGAGCGTCAGCACGACGATCGCGGCGGCGCCGAGTCGGGCCACCGGGCCCATCGCGCCACCCGGGATCGGTCGTGCCGGACCCGCGGTGTCGAGGCCGCGCTGCAGCTCGTGGCGACCGTGCGCCGTCCGGTCGATCGTCCCCGCGCCGCCCATGCGTTCGCGGAGCGCCAGGACCGGTGCGGTGAGCACGGAGCGCCGCTCGACGCGACGCAACCGACGCTTCGTCGCCGCGAACTCCGCGTCGACGGCGTCGATGCTGTCCGCGTCACGCGCGGCGCCCGTCCCGTGGCCGTTCGCCGGAGCAGCGTCGGCAGCGTCGGCAGCGTCGGCAGCGTCGGCACCCTGCTCGAGGCCGAGGCGTGCGAAGGCGCTGATGGCCTCCGGCGCCGCGTCCACCGAAGCGGTCAGCGTGTCGCGGTCGAGTGCGTTCTTGGTCATCCAGGCTCCGAGTCCGTGGCCGTGCGCGGCAGCGGCGGCGCGGAGCGACGCGACGTCGTCCGCCGATCGCTGCCACGCGATCGCGGCCGGTTCGACGGCGATCGCGGATCCGGCGAACAGCAGTCGTGTGAAGAGGTCGAGGTCGTCGCCACCGCCGACGCGGGTGCCGGGACCGAAGGCGGTGTCGAACCCGCCGATCCGGAGCGCGGTCGCGCGGTGCACGGCGAGGTTCGCGCCGGTGCCGTAGGCCGAGGCGGCGAAGGGGTGCAGCGGGAGGTCGTCGACCGGGTCGTCGAGCCGGAAGACCCGCCGGCGGACGGTCCGCCCACCGGGGGTGCGGTCGTCGCGCCAGCGCTGCGCCGGCGTCCGGAGCTCGGCACTCGGCACGAGCCCGGTGACGCAGGCCACGTCGGGGTCGGTCGCGAAGGCACGGGCGATGGCGGCGATCCAGTCGCCGTCCACGACGGCGCCCTCGTCCACGAACGCGACGACGTCGCCGGTCGCGACGAGCAGGCCGGCGTTCCGCGCGGCGGCGAGGCCGCCCTCGGGCGCCGGGATGGTGGTGACGCGACGTCCGCTGATGTCGACCGTCGCCACGCCGCCGTCGTCGGCGCCGTGCGAGACGACGACGACGTCGAAGTCGGGGTGACCGTTCGCGAGCACCGACCGCATGGTCGTGCCGGCGGCGCCGTCCGTGCAGAGCACCACGGTGACGGACGGCAGCACCAGACCTGCTGCCGGCCGACGCTCGGGTGCCGGCATGGGCCGGATCGCGCGCTGGAGCGCACGGACGTCGATGGTGCCGCCGATGCGGCGGCGTTCGGTGATCTCGGCCTCGACGAAGCCGAGGGGCTCGCCGTGGTCGCGGACGAGCAGGCGGGCACGCCCGTACCCGCCGGATCCCTGCAGGGCGATGACGTCCCGGTGGCTCGACGCGTGCACGTCGGCACGATCGACCTCGCCGACCCAGAGCGCGCCGTCCCAGGTGGGGACGAGCGGCCCGGTCACGACCGGCGAGAGGACCATCGCCAGGGTCGCGCGGGTCACGGTGTACCCACCGGCTGCGGGAGCGGTGCGGGTGCGGGCGGGGTCCGCACGACGACGGTGCCGAGGACCCGGCCGACGGCGTAGCCCGCGACCGTCGAGACGACGGAGAGCGCGATGGCGTACGCCCGCAGGCCTCCGCCACGACCGACGTGGCGCAGTTCGCGCAGCACGGCGCCCGGGATCACCCGGGTCAGGTAGGTCGACTCGCTGGCGAGCGAGTCGCCGGTGCCGACCCGACGGCTCAGCACGGCCTTCGAGATGCCCTCGTAGTAGCTGCGGCGGCGCAGGTAGCGCATCGTCACGCGGTCCGGCGAGACCCGGTGCGAGACGTTCGAGCGCGGTTCGTGCCGGATCCGCGCGCCGGGACGGGCCTGGGCGATGCGGATGCAGAGTTCGGTCTCCTCGCAGCCGAGCGGCTGGTTGCCGACGCGGCCGATGCCGGAGCGGAAGCCGCCGGCGAGCAGGATCGCGTCGCGGCGGAACGCCATGCTCGACCCGATGACGTTGCGGACGTCGCCCGGGGTCTCGGGCAGCCCGCGGTACGAGCACCCGACGATCCAGAGCAGTTCGTCGGCGTACGGGCCGGGGCCGGTCGCGGTCGGCCAGGACGGCGTGGCACGACCGCCGACACCGACGACGTCGGGGTCCTCGAGCGCGGTGAGCATGTGCCCGAGCCAGTCGGGGTCCGCGGTGGCGTCGTCGTCCAGGAACGCGACGACGTCGGCGTCGGTCAGGGCGACACCGGTGTTCCGGGCCCCGGAGAGTCCGCGGTCCTCGGTGTTCGGGACGACCCGGAGTTCCGGCCAGCGCGCGGCGGCGCGGGCCAGGAGCTCGGGCTCGTGGTCGATGACGACCACGACCTCGGGGGCCTCGGGCTGGCGCTTGGCCGACTCGACGCTGTCCTGCAGGTCACCCCAGCGCTGCTGGGTGTAGGCGCAGATGACGACCGCGACGGTCGTCACGCGACGTCCTCCTCGAGGGCGACGACGGACGCGACGACGGCTGCCCCGGCAACGGACGCCCCGGCGACGGCGGACGCGGCGACGGGGGTCGCGACGGACGCAGCGACCGGCGCCGCAGCGACGGGAGCAGCAGCAACCGGCGCAGCAGCCGGCGCGGCGAGCTGCTCGGCCGGCGGCACGACGCTCATCGCCGCGCGACGGACCTCGGCACGGCCGATCGCGGCACGACGACGCTCGTGCATGATCGACTTCAGCACGCGGATGCCGTCGGTCACGGCGTTGAGGTTGCTCGAACCGTGCACGCGGAGCTTCTCGTGGCTCGGCACCTCGGTGATCGCGAGCTCGGCGGCCGACCAGCGGCAGGTCAGGACGGTCTCGATCTCGAACCCGTCGCCCCACAGCATCGAACCGTCGGCCGGCTTCGGCAGCTCGGACGACAGCAGACCGATCTCCGGCAGGACGTCCGCCCAGAAGGCGTTGTAGCCGTAGCAGAGGTCGCTGTAGCGGGTGCCGAGGATGATGTTGCAGAGCATGTTCAGGCCGCGGTTGCCCATGTTCCGGACGATCGTGATGTCGTCGCTGCCACCGCCGAGCGAGTACCGGGTGCCCTTCGCGACGTCGGCGCCGTCGACGAGTGCCTGCACGAACCGCGGGATCTCGTCGGGGTCCGCGGAGCAGTCGGCGTCGAACATGACGACGATGTCGCCGGTGACGGCCTCGAAGCCGCAGGCCAGGGCGTTGCCCTTGCCCTTGCGGGTCTGGTGCACGACGCGGATGTCGGGCATCACGCGCTGGGCGGCGGCGATGGTGTCGTCGACGGAGTTGCCGTCGACCAGGATCACCTCGTACACGGGCGGGAGCTTCGGGAGGATGATCTCGAGGTTGCGGGCCTCGTTCCGTGCCGGGATGACGACGGAGACCCTCGGGTCTGCAGGGCGAACGGTACGTGCGGGCATGGCGCGGTCCTGTCGGGTCAGGGTTGCTGTCGGGTGGTGGCTCGTCGAGACGAGCGGCGCGTCCTCGGATGACGCATCGACGACGGTGACCGTCGTCGGTCGAGCAGCGGGACGCGGGTACGACGCCGCCTGCTTGCCGCGGGTGAGTGGGTACTCTCCTCCGCGGTTCCAACCATCGCCGTGGCCAGCGGGAGGGTCAATGCGCGGTGCGGTCCCTTGCGGACACCCGGGTGCGGATACGGAAACCCGCAACGGTCGTGCAGGTTGGCGGTCCGGCGCGGCGGCCGGCGGGTGGCGGACGCAGGACGAGCGGACGGGAGGCGCGGTGCCAGCCGGCACCGCGCCTCCCGTCCGCTCGTGGGCCGGTCTCAGACCTGCGGCACGTCCGCCGTCTCGAAGGCGGCCCGCAGCGCGACCGCGAGCTCGGCGACGTGCGGTTCCCGCAGCAGCGACGTGTGCTCGCTCGCGATCCGCACCATCTCGGTGGGCCCGCGCAGCAGGGCGGACCACCCGGCGGCGTCGGGGTTGGCGTCGGCGAGGACGTAGGTGGCGCGCCCGTGGAACGGCGTCGGGTGGTGGCGCCTGGTGACGATCTCGGCCTGGTCGAAGAAGGCGTCGAAGTCCTTCTGCCCACCGTGCCGCAGCACGCCGGCGGTGTACGCCCGGAGCCGCTTGGCGAACAGCGCCCCGTACGGCACACCCGCGGGCAGGACCCGCCTGACGGCGCGGTCGAGCCCCCGCTGCACGGCGCGGACGGCGGAGTTCGGCTGGTCGCGCGGCTCCATCCGGCCGAAGTGCAGGCGGGCCTGTTCGGACTTCGTGCGGGGCAGGTAGGTGTCGAGCAGGACGACGTGCTCCACCTGCTCGCCGCTCTCGGTCAGGAGCCGGGCGATCTCGAGCGCGACGAGTCCGCCGAGCGAGTGCCCGACGAGCAGGTACGGGCCGCGGGGCTGCACGATGCGCATCAGGGCGAGGTAGCGGCGGGCGCTCCGCTCGATGTTCCAGTCCGGCATCCCACGGCGCTCGAGGGCGTGCTGCTGGAACGCGTACAGGTCGTGCGCGGGCAGGTGCCGCGAGAGCGGCAGGAACGTCAGCGCCAGGGCACCGCCACCGGCGAAGCAGAACACCGGCGGACGGCCGGACTCGCGCGCGCCGGACACCTTGACGACGTCGGGGTGGCTCGGCAGCGCCGTCGTGCCGCTCCGCACCCGACGGGCGAACGCCCGGAGCGTGGGGTGCTGCAGGACGTCCGACGAGCGCAGGTCGATGCCGAGACGGGTCTGCACGAGCGCGAGCATCTCCTCCGCCGACAACGAGTCGCCGCCGAGGGCCGAGAAGTCCTCGTCCAGGTGCACGCCCCGCAGGCCGAGCACCTCGGCCCAGATCTGCCCCACGACGAGCTCCCACTGGTCGTACTCGCCCTCGACCATCTCGGTCTCGACGCTCGGCGCCCCGGGGAGTTCGGCCCGGTCGACCTTGCCCCGCTCGTTCCGCGGCAGCTCGGTCATCGGCACGATCGACGCCGGCACCATGTACTCGGGCAGCCGCTCACGGAGCGCCCGTCGGAGCGCACCCGGGGCCGGGGTGCGGTGCCCCGGGCGACCGACCACGTAGGCGACGAGCCGGGTGACGGAACCGGGGTCGACCTGTGCCGTCACGACCGCGTCGTGCACCTCGGGGACCGCGCGGAGCGCCGCCTCGACCTCACTCGGCTCGACCAGGTAGCCACGGACCTTCACGGCGTCGTCAGATCGGCCGAGCAGCACGAGCCGCCCGTCGGGGTCGACGCGTGCCAGGTCGCCCTGCCGCCAGCTCGGGGTCCCGACGGGGATGCCGGCGGCGGCCTCGGCCTCGCCGGTGCGTCCGGCCCGTTCGGCGGTCTTCTCCGGCGCACCCCAGTAGCCCGCGGTCAGGGCATCGGAGACCACGACGAGCTCGCCGGTCTCCCCCGGGTCGGCAGGGCTGCCGTCCTCGCGGAGCACGAGGACCGTCTTGCCGGGCAACGGCCACCCGGCGGGCACGACGCCCTCGGGCACCGGCTCCCCCGGGGCCACCGGGCAGTACGCGACGCACGCGGTCTCGCTCGAGCCGAAGGCGTTCAGGAGCAGCGTGTCCGGGTCCAGGTGGGGTCGGGCCGCGGCGAGGTCGGCGCCGGTGACGGACTCGCCCGTGGTCATCAGGAAACGCAGCCCGCCGAGCACCGGCGCGGTCCCGGCGGCGGTCCCGTGCGACCCGGGGGCGTTCTGCGACCCGATGATCGACCGCAGCAGGTGCGGGGTGCAGACGAGCACGTTCACGTCGTCCTCCCGGAACCGCCCGAGCAGCCGCTCGACACCGAGCTCACGCGGCTCGAGCAGCACGATGGTGCCGCCGCAGAGCAACGTGTCGAACGAGAACAGGAGCCCGGCGGCGAACGACAGCGGCAGGACGACACCGAGCCGGTCACCCGGGCCGAGGCCGAGCGCGACCGCGTCCTGCTCGGCGTCGGCGATCTGCTGCCGGTGCGTCAGGACGACGCCCTTCGGCATGCCGGTCGAGCCGGAGGTGAAGACGATGGCGAAGGGGTCCCGCCCGCCGGGGCGCACGCCGACGGTGTCCGCCGACGGGGCCGCGCCCGGTTCGCCCGCGTCCAGCAGTTCGCCGAGTGCGTGCACCCGGCCGTCCCGTTCCGCGACCACGTCGGCGGCCAGCGCTGCACGCTCGGTGTCGGCGACGATCTCGTCGACGCCAGCGAGCCGGGCCACGTGTGCCAGCCGTGCTGCGGGCAGGTGGTCGTCGAGCACCACCACGGTCCGTCCGGCACGCACCAGCGCGAGGATGCCGATCACGGCCTCGGTCGACTGCCCCGCCATCAGCCCGACCGGCTTCGACGCCCCGCCCGGGGTGTCGCCGACACCGGCGCCGCTGCGGTCGTCGGGTCGGAGCGTCACGGCCAGGGCTGCGGCCAGCGCGCGCGAGGCCCGGTCCGCTTCGGCGTAGGTGTAGGGACGGCCGTCCCCCGCGAGCGCGGCGGCGTCGCCCCGGAGCGCCACCACGCGGGCCCAGCGGTCCAGTACGGAGTGGTCGGCCGCCGCGGGCACGGCTGCGGGGTGGTTCCAGGGATCGACGGTCGTCAGCGGGTCGACGGAGGTCACGATGACACCTCGGGTGCTCAGCAGCGGACCGCCACGACTCCCGCGACGGTCCTCCGACCGTAGGTCCGCGTTCCCCCGGCCCGCGAGCAGGCTCCGGCCCAGTGCGGGGAACCGCAACCGGCCTGGAGGCGCGGCCTGCGCCCGCCACGGACGGTACGACTCCGGAACGACCGGTCCACCGCCGTGGGCGCCGTCCGCACGGCGGCTCGCCCGGCTCGGGGATCGTGCGGTTCCGCGCAACCTCCGGATCAGCCGTGGCGCGACCGTGGATGCGCCGTGCATCGCCGATGAGGACGCTCGGAACGAGAAGGTCCCGGCAACGAGAACAGCCCCCGGGATGTCCCGGGGGCTGTTCATCGAGTGCTGGGGTACCTGGACTCGAACCAAGAACGACGGTACCAGAAACCGCTGTGTTGCCAATTACACCATACCCCAAAAGGCCTGTCGACCTTCTGGCCCGGTCACCCGGGGCACGATCAACTACTGTACAGCATCCCGGAGGTCCGCAAGACCACCCACCAGGTCTCGGTGCACGGCGGCGGCGGTCGCGGCTCCGTGTCCGGCGGCGACGATGAGCTGCTCCGGCCCGGGAGGCGTGACGTCTCCCACGGCGTAGAGCCCGGGGACGGACGTCCGGCCCACCCGGTCGACCACGAGGAGTCCCTGCGTGTCGCGCTGGAGCCCCTCGAGCGCTCCGGGCGTGTCGCCGTTCGCGGCCGTGTTCCCGCTCGTTGCGCTCGGACTCGTGGTGGCGCCGGTGCCCAGCCAGTCGAGGTCGGCGTGCCACACCGGTCGGACGAACCCACCGGTCCGTGGCTCGACGTGGCCGTCGGCGAGTCGGACGCCGGTCATCCCGGTGCGATCGCCCTCGAGGTCCTCGACGACCCGCTCGTCCACGACGACCCCCGCGGCCGACAGTCGAGCGCGGCCGGCGTCGTCGAGCGGTGCCACCCCGTTCGTGTAGACGATCAGGTCGTCGGTCCATGCGGCGATGAGCAGCGCCCGGTCGACCACGTCGTCGGTCTCGCAGATGAAGGCGAGCGGCTGCCCGGCCTTGTCGTACGCATCACACTCGACACAGCTGTGCACCGCGGTGCCGTAGAACGCGCGGAGCATCGGCAGCGCCGGGAACTCCTCACGCAACCCCGTCGCCACGACGACCGTCCGGGCGCGGGCCTCGAGCTCGGTGCCGCGCCACGAGCCGTGCACCCGCCAGGTGTCCGTGTCGGGGTCCGGGGCCACCAGGTCGACGACGGACTGGACGACCGTCGCTTCCGGGTACCCCTCGACCTCGGTCCGCCCGAGCTTGCGGAGTTCGAGCGGCGAGATGCCGTCCCGCGTCAGGAACCCGTGCGACCGCAGCGTCGCGGCGTTCCGGGGTCGGTTCGCGTCGACGAGCAGCACGGTGCGCTTCGCCCGGACCAGGTTGAGCGCAGCGCTCAGCCCGGCCGGCCCGGCGCCGATGACCGCGACGTCGTGCACCAGCTGGGCGGCGTGCTCCGTGCTGCTCACGGTCGGTCAGCGCGCCGCGAGGGCGCGGAGCCGGGTCAGGGTGGACTCCTTGCCCAGGATCTCCATCGACTCGAACAGCGGCGGGCTGATCCGGCGTCCGGACACTGCCACGCGCAGCGGGCCGAAGGCGACGCGGGGCTTCAGGCCGAGCTCGTCGATGAGGGCCGCACGGAGCGCACCCTCGATGGCCTCGGTGGTCCAGTCCTGGGCGCCCTCGAGCGCGGCGGTACTCGCGGTCAGGACCGTCGCCGTGTCGCCCTTGAGCGAGGCCAGGGCGTCGTCCTCGACCACGAGGTCGGCGTCGGACGTGAACAGGAAGCCGAGCATCGCCGGCGCCTCGCCGAGCAGCTGCATGCGCTCCTGCACGAGCGGAGCCGCCTTGGTCAGGACCTCGAGCTGCTCCGGGGTCGCCGGGTCGCTGATGAACTCCGACAGGTACGGCAGCAGACGCGACCGGAAGTCCTCGGGAGCGAGCAGACGGATGTGGTCCCCGTTGATCGCCTCGGCCTTCTTGTGGTCGAAGCGGGCCGGGTTCGGGTTCACGTCGGTGACGTCGAACGCCGCGACCATCTCGTCGATCGAGAACACGTCGCGGTCGGGCCCGATCGACCAGCCGAGGAGCGCCAGGTAGTTGACGAGCCCCTCCGGGATCATGCCGGCGGCGCGGTGGTGGAACAGGTTCGACTCGGGGTCACGCTTCGAGAGCTTCTTGTTGCCCTCCCCCATCACGTACGGCAGGTGTCCGAACACGGGGATGGAGGGCGCGAGGCCGATCTCGTACAGCGCCTCGTACAGAGCGATCTGGCGCGGGGTCGACGACAGCAGGTCCTCGCCCCGGAGCACGTGCGTGATGCCCATCAGGGCGTCGTCGACCGGGTTCGTGAACGTGTACAGCGGCTTGCCGTTCGGGCGGACCACCACGAAGTCGGGGAACGTGCCCTGCTTGAAGGTGATCTCCCCGCGCACCAGGTCGTCGAAGCTCAGGTCACGGTCGGGGACACGCAGGCGGAGCGCCGGCTCGCGGCCCTCGTCGCGGAACGCCTGGCGCTCGGCATCGGTCAGGTCGCGCTCGTGGTTGTCGTAGCCCTGCTTGGGGTCACGACCGGCCGCCCTGTTGCGGGCTTCCATCTCGTCCGGCGTGACGAAGGACTCGTAGATGTGACCCGACTCCTTGAGCTTCGCGATCACGTCGTCGTAGATCGCGGTGCGCTCGGACTGTCGGTACGGTCCGTGCTCGCCGCCGGCGTCCACGCCCTCGTCCCAGTCGAGCCGCAGCCAGCGGAGCGCGTCGAGGATCTGCGCGTACGACTCCTCACTGTCGCGGGCGGCGTCGGTGTCCTCGATACGGAACACGAGCTTGCCGCCGGTGTGGCGGGCGTAGGCCCAGTTGAAGAGGGCGGTGCGGATGAGCCCCACGTGCGGGGTCCCCGTCGGGCTCGGGCAGAAGCGGACGCGGATGTCGGAGCCGGAGGCAGTGGTGAATGGCGCAGTCATGACCCGACAACCCTACCGCGGCGTCTGTCCCTCCCACCTGCCCTGTGGAGGGGCTGCAGAACGCAGAAAACCCCTGACCACGAATGGTCAGGGGTTCCCTGGTTCTTCTACGTTAAGTCCGGCGGCGTCCTACTCTCCCACAAGGTCCCCCTTGCAGTACCATCGGCGCTGAGAGGCTTAGCTTCCGGGTTCGGAATGTGACCGGGCGTTTCCCTCTCGC